>JAJFUN010000171.1 GCA_021372375.1 Pelosinus sp.
ATTTATCGCCGATAATCGGCTGTACCCCTTGGCTGATCCCAATAACCGGCATAAAGAGCAGCATGGAAACTCGGTTGATAATCCCGCCGGCCGCCACTGCCAAATCCCCGCCAAACCTGAGAAAATTATAGTTTAAGATAATAATAATGCTGCTAGCGACAATTTGCATTAAAAAGGGTGGAATACCATTTTTAACCATACTATTAACAATACGCAGTTTGAGTACCAGATTAGTCCAGTGCAGGCGCAGTACACTTTTGCCGAAAACAAAATACCACAAAGTCCATAGAGCTGTAACAGCCGAAGAAATAACTGTCGCCAGCGCCGAACCGGCAATACCCATATGAAATACAAACAGAAACAGTGGATTTAAAATCGTGTTGAGCACAGCGCCAATAATCATGGTCAACATGGCCATAGGCGGATTTCCCTCCGCCCGAATCGCATTATTAAGACTCATGCCCACAAACAAAAACACACAGCCAACCAAAATAACACGTGTAAACGAAAAAGCATACGGCAATACCTCCGGCGTTGCCCCAAGCATCACCAAAATAGGTTCCAGCCACAGCGATAACCCAAGAATACAAAGCAGTGTCAGTATGATATTCATCATTAAGGCATTGCCCAGAATTTTTTCGGCTTCCGCCCTTTTTTGTTCCCCGAGACGTATCGAAATAAGGGTGCTCGCGCCCACCCCAATAAGCATACTAAAGCCCATGAGCAGCATCATAATTGGAAAAGCAATAGTCACCGCCGCCAGCCCAATTTCGCCCACAGCGTGTCCGACAAAAATACTATCAATTACATTATATAAGGCATTTACCATCATGCCTGTAATAGCCGGCACGGAAAACCTCCATAATAGGCGTGATACCTTTTCCTCGCCAAGCCCCTTTGCTCGATCCATAAATCCTCCTGCAGTAAACTCCATATTTTTCAAATTATTTTACTGTGTAACTATGTCATAGATTGTATGGCCTGTCAATGATTAAAGTCTCCGAATTGGCTATTGGTTATGCGCTTGTTCTTAGGACAAAAAAGCCCTCCGCATAAAAAAACTGCTGTATCGGCGATATAATATCACTGATACAGCAGTTTGGAATGGCTCTTTATTTTTGTGCTTTAGCCCACGAATCTCTGAGCCCTACCACACGATTAAATACTGGTTTTTCTTTGGTATGCTCAACCGCATCCGCCACGAAATATCCTTGGCGCAGGAACTGATAGCGCGTACCAGGCGCCGCCTCAGCCAGACTTGGCTCTACCAGACAGTCTGTCAGCGTTTCCAAAGAATTTGGATTTAATACATAGCTATTTTCATCTTCCGGATTATCATTGATAAAGAGATAATCATATAGCCGTACTGTCGATTTTACCGCATGCTGGGCTGATACCCAGTGCAGCGTGCCTTTGATTTTACGGCCGCTTGTCGCCCCGCCGCTCTTGCTTTCCGGGTCATAGCTACAGCGCACTTCGACTATATTGCCAGCTTCGTCTTTAATGACTTCTTCGCACTTAATAATATAAGCAAATTTAAGACGTACTTCCTGATTCGGTGTTAAGCGGAAATATTTCTTAGGCGCGTCTTCCATAAAGTCTTCCTGCTCAATATAGAGCTCGCGGGAAAAGAGCACTTTACGGCTGCCGGCAGCTTCATCATTTGGGTTATTTTCCGCTTCGAGTTCTTCCGTCTGCCCTTCCGGATAGTTTACAATCACAATTTTTAGCGGACGCAGCACTGCCATGCCCCGGTAGGCCTTGGCATTCAAATCTTCACGGATACAATGCTCAAGCATTGCAACCTCAACAGTACTATTGCTTTTGGCAATACCAATGCGTTCACAAAAATCCAGGATGGATTCCGGGGTATAGCCGCGGCGTCTGAGACCTGATATAGTCGGCATCCGTGGATCATCCCAGCCGCTTACTTTGCCTTCTTCGACAAGAGCGCGAAGGTGACGTTTGCTCATTACAGTATTAGTCAGATTGAGCCGGGCAAATTCAATCTGCTGCGGACGGTCTTCAAAACCAAGTGCCTCAAGTACCCAATCATACAGCGGACGATGGTCCTCAAATTCGAGGGTACAAATAGAATGTGTAATGCCCTCGATAGCATCAGAAATAGGATGAGCATAATCATACATCGGATAGATGCACCAGGTATCGCCTGTACGATGGTGCTTGGCCCGAAGGATACGATAGATGATCGGATCACGCAGGTTGATATTCGGCGAAGCCATATCAATTTTGGCTCTCAGCACCCGCGAACCATCGGCAAACTCACCGTTTTTCATACGGGTAAACAAATCAAGATTTTCTTCAATTGAACGATTACGATATGGGCTTTCCTTACCTGGCTCAGTCAAGGTACCGCGATATTCGCGCATTTGGTCAGCTGTTAAATCGCATACAAACGCTTTGCCCTTTTTGATAAGTTCTACTCCACATTCATACAGTTTATCAAAATACCCGGAGGCATAAAACATCCGGTCGTCCCAGCTAAAGCCCAGCCATTTTACATCTTCCTGGATGGAATCTACATATTCTACATCTTCTTTACTAGGGTTGGTATCATCAAACCGCAAATTGCACATGCCTTGATATTCTTTGGCTGTACCAAAGTTCAGACAAATTGACTTGGCATGTCCGATATGCAGATAGCCGTTTGGTTCGGGCGGGAAACGGGTATGTACCCTCTGTCCATGCTTGCCGGTTTTTAAATCCTCATTAATTATATTTTGAATAAAATTAGTTGATACAATCTCTTCGTTACTCATAATAAACTCCTCTGCTTTATCTTTTACGCCATCTCCAGCGCAATATTCATCATATTCTTAAAGGTAGTCTGCCGTTCTTCGGCAGTTGTCACTTCCTTGCTGACCAAGCTGTCACTGACAGTCAAAATACCGAGCGCCTTCACGCCATATTTAGCGGCCAACGTATACAGGCCTGCTGTCTCCATTTCCACAGCCAGTACCCCAAACTGGGCCCATCTCTTCCAGGCATCAGGCTTATCATCATAAAAAGTGTCCGAAGTAAAGACATTGCCGGCCTGCACCGGAATATTTAGCGCCTGCGCAGCATTATATGCTTTTTGCAGCAGTTCAAAATTGGCGGTCGGCGCAAACGTCATGCCTTTAAACCGCACATCATTAATAGCCGAATCAGTGGATGCACTCATCGCCAAAATAATCTCCCTCAGTTTTATATGTTCCTGCAGCGAACCACAAGTACCAATGCGAATTAGATTTTTCACCTGATAGCTGGTTATCAGTTCATTTACATAAATTGATATAGACGGTATCCCCATGCCTGTGCCCTGCACTGATATGCGTTTACCTTTGTATGTGCCTGTAAAGCCATACATTCCCCGCACTTCATTGTAGCATATGGCGTCTTCCAAAAAGTTTTCGGCAATAAACTTGGCTCTTAGCGGATCGCCCGGCAATAATACCGTTTCAGCAATAGCGCCCGGCTGGGCGTCAATATGTATACTCATGAAAATTCCTCCTAAAATACTAATTCGAAAAAACGATTTTGCTATTCTTCGCTAAAAATACGGTAAATCCTGCATTATCTATAAAATATTACGCCGAATAACCAGAAACTTTGTCGCCGGCTATTGCCAAATACTCCTCTAAATGCAGAGTGACCTGCTGAACTAAAGCATCCTGCGGCAAATCGCAGAGCATCTTTTGCACGTACTGTTTTTCCAGCATATATCTAGATGAATACGGAAAATACAGGCCATACACCCAGGATGCCCGAAACAGCATTTGATCAGCACTTGTTTGTATATCTTCATAAAACGCCAAGCGATCTTCCAAAATGTCAGCGGCAATTTTGGCCGAATAGCGGGTAGACTCTTCTAGTTCCGGCGATTTTACCATTTTGCAGTTTTCATCTTCGCCCACAATCATGGCAAAGATATCTAGCTTATCCGCATCCCGAATGAGTTTGGCATATAACAGCACCTCTGCGGCCTCGTTATCAGGTATACTACGCCGATTATGATAAAGTACCGCCTTTTTTATGAGCTGCTGCTCTTTATCTGTCAGTCCCTTGAGCACACCGAGTTCTTCGAGAACTTTAGCGCTAAGCTCGGCATGATTTACCGAACGCTTATCATTAAAAGTGCGATACGTTTGATACTGACGAAACCGCCCCACATCATGAAACAGTGCTACCGTTTCCGCCAGTTTTAGCTCAGCTTCCCCCAGTTTTAGGGACTGACCGATGCTTCGTATGTTGTCACATACATGATAGGTGTGCCGCTCTTTGACTTCAACATGCAGCTGCATATCTTCATCTTTTGAATAAAAAGTTTTTACATATGTATCAAACCATTTCTTAAACTTTTCTACTGCTTCGCTATCCATTTTTGACTAGTTGCGCCCCCTCTATACCTACTTTTTAAATACAATATCTACATTTTCAATATTTTCATTATCACTGGCAAATACTACTTGGCCCTGAACATTATCGCCGCTGAGAATCTTCGGCAGCCAATATATATCATCTGCCCACATAGCATCATAAGGAATTTTATTTATTTCAAACCAAGCAGGCTGCATTTCCGCCGTTTCCTGCGGTTGCCCCTGCCAGTTATCAACCAAAAAAATATCTACAGTATGATTTTTTTTAGGCGCTGCCGGAAATATAAATTCAAGCTTTCCCGTAATCCTTAGATCCTTTTCCGCTGCCCTAAGACCGCATTCTTCATACAGCTCACGGACAGCCGCCGCCTGTACAGCTTCGCCTGGCTCTATTTTACCACCAAACCCGTTATATTTCCCCTGACCAAAGCCGGTTTTTTTCATACCCAGTAAAATTTTATCTATCGGTCTTCCCGCGACCGGCAAACATAAAGTAGTAGGTCTCATGCTATGCCTCCAAATCAGCAGCACCTGCGGCGCTTTTATTCTAAATTCCCCTCTTAGCACCATTTATCCTGCTTTTCCCACTGAACGACTCCGCGTTCATCCTGTATATATATTGAAAGGCTGTGCAAAATAATTCTTGTCAAAAGCAAAGAAATAATGCAGACAGCGACAACTTCGTGTATAATAAGTTATTATTGCGTTATTTTGGAAAGGAGCTTAATCTATGGCAACAATTAATGAAAATTACCTGAACCTAGCCGGCAGTTATCTATTTGCTGAAATCGCCAAAAGAGTCACTGCCTTTAAAAACGATAACCCTGAAGCTGATATCATTCGTCTGGGAATTGGCGACGTAACACGTCCGTTAGTCCCAGCAGTTATTGAAAGTATGCATAAAGCTGTTGACGAAATGGGGAGTGAGGAAACCTTCCACGGCTATAGTCCTGACTTCGGTTATTCCTTCCTGCTCAAAACCATTATTGAACATGACTACACCGCCCGCGGCATTGAAATTGACGAAGGCGAAGTTTTTGTCAGTGATGGCGCTAAAAGTGACACCGGCAATATCCAGGAAATCTTTGGAGCTAACAATATTGTCGCCATTACTGACCCAGTTTATCCCGTATACCTTGATACTAACGTAATGGCTGGCCGTACCGGTAAAATTGGCCCAGACGGCCGTTTTGAAAAAATTGTATACTTACCGTGTAATGCTGAAAACAACTTTGTGCCAGCACTGCCTACGGAAAAGGTAGATATGATTTATTTGTGCGTACCAAACAACCCTACAGGTACCACGCTAAATAAAGAACAGCTCAAGACCTGGGTAGATTATGCCAAAGAAAATAAAGTAATTATTTTATACGATTCGGCTTATGAAGCATTTATCGCAGAAGATAATGTACCCCACAGCATTTATGAAGTAGAAGGCGCTAAAGACGTAGCAATTGAATTCCGTTCCTTCTCCAAAACTGCTGGTTTCACGGGTACACGCTGTGCTTATACCGTGATTCCAAAAACAGTACTTGCTTATACCGCCTCCGGTGAAGCTCATCCGCTTAACAAATTGTGGGCTCGCCGTGTATCCACTAAATTTAACGGCGTCCCCTATATTATCCAGCGCGCAGCAGAAGCTGTCTATTCACCTGCAGGCCAAAAACAGATTAAAGATACCATCAAATATTACATGACCAATGCCAAACTTATCCGCGAAGGTCTAGAAAGCATTGGGCTTACTGTATTTGGCGGTGTCAATGCACCATATATCTGGCTGAAAACGCCAAATGGCATGGATTCTTGGGAGTTCTTTGATAAACTGCTGACTGAAGCCCATCTGGTAGGCACGCCTGGTTCAGGCTTCGGCCCATCAGGCGCAGGTTATTTCCGCTTGACTTCCTTCGGCAGCTATGAAAATACGGTCGCTGCAGTAGAACGCATTAAAACCAGGATTAAACTGTAAAGTATAAAAAGCTGCAAAAAGTCGGCTTGACAATGTCAAGCCGACTTTTTGGTATTGATTTTGTTCCCCTCTAGAGAGGGGAATTTCTATTGATCTTGTTCAATTAATTTAATAAAAATATCTACCAGCACCGGGTCAAATTGGCTGCCGGCTCCGTCCCTTAGCTCTTTGATGGCAGCCGCCCTTGGCATGGCTTTGCGGTAAGGCCGATCAGATGTCATGGCATCATACGCATCGACAATTGATACGATGCGGCATTCAAGTGGTATTGCTTCCCCCTTAAGTCCCAGAGGATAGCCTTCACCATTCCACCACTCATGATGCAAAAGAATTAATTCATTTATCTCACTAAAAACATTAGCCGAATTAGCAATTCTAAAACCAATCTGACAATGTTTCCTCATTACTTCCCTTTCTTCATCAGTAAGTGCCCCAGGCTTCCCGAGCACTGCATCAGGAACAGCAATCTTCCCGATGTCATGAAATTGAGCCAATAACTTTAAATTTGCTATTTTGCCGGCCTGGAGCAGCAGCTTTTGTCCCATCACTGCAGCCATGCCGATAATTCGATCAGCATGTCCACCTGTCACCTGATCGCGTTCTGCCAGTACATTGGATAATGTACTGACAATAGCACTTTTAGCACTGTGCCGATGCAGCAGTTTTTCTTTATACATATTTTTATCAGCTGTCTTAATAAGCTGATGAATATCAGCATTCTCCCCAGTCAGGTTATAGGCATAACCCATTGATAAGCTTATTTCTATGTTGCTGCTGCCGTTATGTTCAGCTAACAAAGTCTGCATCTTATCCAGAATCGTCTTGATTTTAACCTGATTGCTATTATTAATAATTACGACAAATTCATCCCCGCCAATT
The DNA here is from genome assembly GCA_021372375.1 of Pelosinus sp. Classification (GTDB taxonomy): domain Bacteria; phylum Bacillota; class Negativicutes; order Propionisporales; family Propionisporaceae; genus JAJFUN01. The sequence goes on from JAJFUN010000171.1 coordinate 7,225, forward strand.
CTGGCCACCATTTCCTTATTTGCCGCTGCAGACAGCAGACTGGCTATTTTCTTGAGCATATAATCACCGGCATCATGACCGATGGTATCATTGACGGTTTTTAGTCCATCCGCGTCGCACATAATGATGCCAATGGATGTATCCTGACAGTCAGCCAATTTAGTGATATACCGCTCAAAAGCCTCCCGATTTAAAAGACCTGTAAGAGTATCGTGAAAACTGATAAACGTAAGTTTATCAGCTAAGTCCTTTCGCTCGGAATAGTCCACAAAGCTCTCAATTAGATAGCATCTCTCCGCCAATCGCATAGGCACAACAGTCTTTATTATTGGTAATGCCGTACCGTCAGCCCTGATAAGTACCCTTTCGGAATTATCCACCTTTTTCCCAAAATCAGTAATAGGGCATTTCCCGACCTCGGTTGGACAAACTATCTTGTGACAGACATGACCGAAAATATCCCGTTGTTTATATTTACTCAATTTAAGTGCCATAGGATTGGCATAAACGATTTGATGAGTATCCGCATCGATAATAAATACCCCAAAGCCTACTGACTGGACCACACTATTAACCAAAGGACTCATATTGCTTTTGATATTTAATTTATGTATTTGCAGCTTGCTCTTTTTAATGTGCTTAAAATTTCTCATTTGTCCATCCTCATTGGCTGCTAAATTCATTCTCATCGCTTAAAGCTCTAAGTACTAATCATATTCGTCATTTTGGTACAAAAAACCTCCACATTTTTAACAAAAAGGTACAATTTCTTGTAACATGCCGCTTTTTGTACAAAAAGCACAGGATTGGCTATTTCATCCAACCCTGTGCTTTTTTCATAAAATTATTAAATTACTGCTGCATGCGCGGCACAAACCCCAAATCCCTAATCATTGTGCGGTCATCCTCAGCCTTACGTCCGCCTGTTGTCAAATAACCGCCAATCAACATGCCATTAAGTCCGCTGACTAAAGCCAGCGCCTGCAAATCACGGAGTTTGGCTTCACGCCCGCCCGCTGTACGAAGAACGGCCTGCGGCAGAATAAACCGAAAGAGTGCAAAAGTTTTGAGGATTTCCCATGGGGCTACTGGAGGCTGTTTCTCCAGCGGTGTCCCCGGGACAGGATTTAGAATATTGAGCGGTACAGAACTTGCGCCCAGTTCACGGAGCGCAAAAGCCATATCGATACGGTCATCCATGCTTTCACCCAGACCAAAAATGCCGCCGGAACAGATTTTCAGTCCGGCAGCACGCGCAGCGGCAATTGTCTGAACGCGGTCTTCATATGTATGCGTTGTACAAATCTTAGCATAAAAGCTCGCACTTGTCTCGATATTATGATGATAACGCTCTAAACCTGCTGCTTTCAGCGCCAGCGCATTTTCTTTACTCAGCGTCCCCAAGGAAGCGGATACATGCAGCTTAGTTTTAGCCTTGATTTCTCTTATTGCCGCAAGAATTTCGGCAAAATCATGATCGGCATTCATGCCCCGTCCGCTTGTTACAATACTAAAGCAGTGTACACCGCTTGCTTCAGCTGCTTTGGCTGCGGCTAGTATCTCTTGTTTATTTTTCAGTCCATAAACCGGCGCATCTGTTTTATGATGGGCCGACTGCGCACAAAAAACACAGTTTTCCGAGCAATGCCCAGATCTTCCGTTAACAATTGAACAAAGTTCCACCTCTTTACCCATAAACCTTTGGCGAATTTTATTGGCCATTGCCATGAGAAATAAAACCTCATCCTCGGGCGCTGCGACGAGCGCCACGGCCTCCGCACGCGTAATGGCTCCGCCGTCTAGTACCTTATTGCCTATTTCTATAATCTGTGGAATAACTGACATATTTTCTCCTCCTTATATTTTGTAAACCACTAAATATCATAGGTTTACAATAAAGTAAAAATAATAGGACACACAAAATAGTTGCCCTACGTTACACTTCTTTGGTTAACCATCAAAAAAAATTAGTTTACAAGATTATTCTACACGATACACCTGAAAATTGCAAATTACCGATAAAATTAAAGGCATTAGTCAAAGTTCCCCTCTAGAGAAGCGTGCCCGCAGGGCGGGGTGTGTTAGATTTCATGCATCTACTCACATTAAGACATTAATACCAACACACCCCGTCGTTTACGCGCCACCCCTCTCAAGAGTGGATTTTTATGGGGAAAATTCTTTAGAGCTTCAGCTTGGCCAGCGCATCAGCCAGCGCTGAATTAATCGGCGCTTCCTCCTTTTTCTCCTGCTGACGCAAAAACTGGGATACCTCTTTTTTCGAAAGCTTGTCGCTCTCCTTGGCGCGCCGTGCCGTAAAGGCCGACAGTTTTTCCCGATAGCCGCAGCCGCAGACAAAGATTTTGCTTTCCCCTTCACCACGTAGTTCCAGCTTTTTATGACAATTGGGGCAGCGGGCATTTGTTACCTGTGAAATCCCTTTGCGGTAGCCGCATTCGCGGTCCTGGCAGATGAGCATCTTGCCTTTTTTGCCGTTAACCTCCAGCATATACTTGCCGCATTCCGGACATTTGTTTCTGGTCAAATTGTCATGCTTGAACTGTTCTGTGCTATTTTTAATTTGGGCGACTGCTGTTTTGGCATAGTCCTTCATCTCACCAATAAACGTATTTTTATCAAGCTTGCCTTGGGCAATGGCTGCCAGTTTTTGCTCCCAGTGTGCTGTTAGGGCAGGCGATTTGAGTTCCTCCGGCACCAACGAAAGCAGTTGTTTACCCTTGCTGGTCATAAAGATATTTTTGCCCTTCTTCTCCAGTAAAAAGCTGCTAAACAGTTTTTCAATAATATCCGCCCTGGTTGCCACCGTACCAAGACCACCTGTTTCGCCAATCATCTTTTTGAGGGCAGCGCTTTCATTACTCATATATTTTACCGGATTTTCCATAGCCGATAACAGCGTTGCTTCATTAAATGGCGCTGGCGGCTTGGTCCTCCCTTCGGTCATAGTGAGCGCCGACACAAGCAGATTTTCTCCCTTTTCCACACTTGGCAAGAGCTGCTCAGTCACCCCATCCTGCTCTTCCTCATTATCATCAAATTGATTCTCATATACCTCTTTCCAGCCGCTTGCCAGCACGGTCTTACCTTTAGCAATAAAATGCTCCTCGCCAATTTGCGCTTTAATAGTAGCTTGTTCATATTCAAATGGTGGATACAGTACAGCCAAAAACCGTTTGACTACCAAATCATAGATTTTACGTTCTTTGTCATTCAGATTACTCAAATTGACAAACTGCTCGGTCGGAATAATGGCATGGTGATCTGAAACCTTGCTATCATCCACAAAATGTTTACTGGGCCTTATCTTACTTCGGAGCACTTTAAAGGCCAGTTTGGCATAAGGTCCTACACCGCATGCCTTGAGTCTATCCGGCAAAGTCTCAACAATATCAGCCGACAAGAATCTAGAATCAGTACGTGGATATGTCAAAATCTTATGCTGTTCATACAGCTTCTGCATAATTGACAGCGTTTCCTTGGCTGAAAAGCTAAAAATTTTATTGGCATCCCGCTGTAACTCCGTAAGATCATAGAGCTGCGGCGCAAAGCTCTTTTTTGCCGTCTTGTCTACTGCGGCAATTTGCGCTGGTTTATTTTTGAGACCCGCCATAATGTGCTGGCATTTCTCTTTATCAAACGTCTTAGTATCTTTACTTTTACTGTCCTGCCAGGTTAAGCGCAACTTACCTGCCGTTACAGCAATCCCGTAAAAAGGCTGCGGCTGAAAATGCTGGATTTCAGCTTCCCGCTGGGCAATAATCGCGAGCGTCGGCGTCTGCACCCGGCCGCAAGACAGCTGAGCATTATATTTACAAGTCAGCGCCCGGGTCGCATTGATACCGACAAACCAGTCGGCGCCAGACCGTGCTACCGCTGAGGCGTAAAGATTTTCATAATCCCGCCCCGGACGCAGTTTACTAAAGCCTTCCTTGATGGCCTTATCGGTAACCGAAGAAATCCATAGCCGTTTTGTAGGCTTATGTACCCCTGCTTTTTCTAATATCCAACGCGCCACTAGTTCACCCTCGCGCCCCGCATCGGTAGCAATTACAATTTCAGTAACATCTTTGCGAAGAAGCAGCTCTTTGACAGTATGAAACTGTTTGCCTGTTTGCTTAATTACAACTAGCTTAAGCTCTCTTGGCAGCATCGGCAAATCTTCAATCCGCCATGCTTTATATTTCTCATCATAGCTTTCAGGGTCAGCCAGTGTCACCAAATGACCAAGTGCCCATGTCACAACATATTTTGTCCCTTCAAAATATCCATTGCCGCCTTTAGCGCAGCCAAGCACCCGTGCAATATCTTTGCCTACTGATGGTTTTTCTGCTAATACTAATATTTTACTCATTTCTTATCTCCTCAAATAAACATTACCAATAGTATACCACATTCTTTTTTATGTGTTTCACCACTATATGTAAGCTAAATTTTTATAGGAATATTATTTTGCAAAATGGAAAATATATTAAACATAAGATTTTACTAAAAAATAAAAAGGTGGATGAGTTTATGACTTTACAGTTAAGTCAAAAAGAAGAGCAACTGCTTCAAGATCAGCAAAACCACGAGAAAATTTGTATTGAAAAATATCAGCAATATGCCAGTAAGGCTCAGGATCCGCAGTTAAAATCGCTCTTTCAATCCTTTGCCGGCAAAGAAACGCAGCATCTAAATACCATTAACTCCATGCTTAGCGGTCAAGTGCCTCTGATGCAGCAAAGTCAGCAAGCGCAGCAGTCCACATCCCCATCTTCAGCCTCGCCTTCGGCCAGCAAAGCGGATGCCCTGCTATGCACTGACATGCTTATGACCGAAAAATTCGTCTCTAGCGCCTATGATACCGCTATATTCGAATTTGCCGATGCTAATGTTCGTCAAGCCCTAAACCATATTCAAAAAGAAGAACAGGAACATGGCGAAGGCATCTTTAACTATATGAATAGTAATGGAATGTACAATACAAAATAGATTAAGACAATACAAAAAGGTGCCTCAAATGAGACACCTTTTTGTATTGTCTTAATCTATGCATAGTCCCATACAGAGTGCATCATAAAAGATTTCGTTGCTGTAAAATTCCCGTCTTAGCAGTCCTTCTTCTTTAAAGCCCATGCGTTTATATAAAATAATCGCTCTTTCATTATCTGAACGTACTTTTAAATTAACTTTACGAATGTTCTTTTGCTTATGCGCCCATTCCAGCAGACAGGCAATCAATTGCCGCCCTATACCTTGTCCCCAATACAGCTTGTCCACGGTAATCCCGAATTCACCGGCGTGCCAGATTTTAGAGCGGGCCCCCCGCATAAAATTTAAATTCCCTACCAGCCGGCCATTTACCACTGCCAGCAAAACCAGCCCGCTAGCTTTGTGCGGCTTTTCATTAGAGGTATTGTTTATACCGGTAACCTCTCCCGGTTCAAACGTCAAAAAGTCACTTTGTCCGGCGACCCGGCTGATATAATGCGACAGCCGCACCGCATCTTCCACCGTGCCACGGCGAATAATGAGCGTCTCCCCATTTTTTAGCATATATGTGTTCACGCCACTAACGCCTCCTATCACTATTGTTTGCAAAATTCTACATGTCTTAGACTATCATGTCTTGCATATCCTGTCAAAATTATGATAAGTAGCAGGATTTTTGCCAATCCTTGCCTAATAGTTATTATTGCTTTACAAGAAAGCTTGTAAAGAAAAAATTAAACTTCTTGCAGGAGGCATCACATGCTAGAAATTCATAATCAATTGCAAACCTTAGTTATTTATCGCCATCTGTTGCAGGATAAACTGATAAAAGAACTGCAGCTCATTTTAGCCGGACAAAAGGAATTACAATATGAATTTTGCAGTTCCTTAATTGAAAAGGCCGAACAGCTGGGACTGTCCGGCGACTTATTACCGAATTACATCAAATACCTCATTGCCCATGACGAAAATGTCTTTAGTCTGGCTTCAGAAAAAACCTTAGGGCAGCCTAGCGCCAGTTTACGAACTGCCGCCATATATGATTTAACTATCCTTAAACAGTTATTATCCCTTGACCTTAGTGCTTATCTGGATACCCGCTTCATTAAAGATTTTGTCCCGACTGTACCTTGGCAAGGGCAGGAGCTTTATTATGCACCCTTTGACAACAGTACTGCGTCAGACATTGCCGAAAATCTAGCTCACCATTACGCCAAACACGGCTGCGGCTACATGGCTGGCTTTGCGGCTTTCCGCTGGAACTTAGATAGCGGACTAACAGGCATCAAACATTTTGATCCCATTCGTCTTGAGGATCTTGTGGGCTATGAACGGCAAAAAAGTACCCTTATTAAAAACACCAAAGCCTTTCTGCTGGGGAAACCGGCTAACAATGTACTATTGTACGGTTCCCGCGGTACAGGCAAATCTTCATCGGTCAAAGCACTGGTCAATAATTATTTTGAGCAGGGGCTAAGACTGGTAGAAGTAACCAAACAAGATCTCAAACATTTAGCGAAAATTATGGATATCCTGCGGGAGCATGGTCAAAAATTTCTTATCTTCCTTGATGATTTATCCTTTGAAGATTTTGAAGTAGAATACAAATACCTTAAATCAGTAATCGAAGGCGGGGTCGAAGCCTGTCCCAATAATGTACTTATCTATGTAACTTCCAATAGACGCCACCTGATTAAGGAAACCTGGAGTGACCGCAGTGATAACTCGGATGAAATCCACCGTCTTGATACCGTAAATGAAAAGGTATCGTTATCCGACCGTTTCGGCATTACCTTATCCTACCTGGCGCCAAATCAGACAGAGTATCTGACCATTGTCGAAGAACTAGCAAAAAAACAGCAGGTCTCTATTTCACCGGAAGAATTAAGAGCCGAAGCCCTTAAATGGGAAATGGCGCACAGTGGCCGTTCAGGCCGGGCCGCCCAGCAGTTTATTAATTATCTGCTCGGAAATTAAATATCTACCTTTCTCCTTTTTAACCCAAGTCTCCCTTGCGAAAGGGGATGTCACCGCAGTGACAGGGGGATTGTATCCAGGAAACGATCGTTATTAAAAACAGTGGGGCTCAAATAGCAAAAAATCTATTTTGAGCCCTACTGTTTTATTGTGCTTTATCGCCTATTTACTTTGCCTTTGTTTGATTAAAAATCGCCATCAGCTTTTGCTTTTGTTCCTGCAAAAATTGTGTAACTTGATTAATAAGCTGCGAATGTTCCTGCAGCGCAGCCTGCACCTTAGGGTCTTTCTGGACACTTTGGGCTGCATTTATAGCCTTTTGTGCTTGCTGTTCCGCTTCATTTACGGTTTGCTTTACTTCTTCCTTCTTTGGAATATCCACGTCCTGCAGATAATTTTCCGCCTTTGCCTTCATATCATTTAGTTTTAGGTAATTGGCCTCAGCCGCCTCTTTTTGCTTTTCTAGCTCCAGCTGCTTTTTCTGCGCTGCCACCAACTCTTTTTGGTGTATTTGCTGCTGCTCGGCAATAACCTGTTCATCATGATAATAGGCCAATATAAAAAACAAAAACAAAAATGCAAAGAAACACCCGCCGGCAATAACAGCCGTCTTTTTCCGTTTACTCCACTTCTTCTTTGGCTCTTTAATCTCCGGCTGCTGCTTGAGCTCGCCAAGTTCCGGATAAACCGTTGTCTTGTCAAACCTTTCGAGTTTTACTGTCTTATCATCAACCATCGTCAATCACTCCAAAACCACATTTCCGGCTTAAACAAGCCTCTATGTATTTTACACCCACAGAGGCTTGTTTTTCAACGCTGGTTTTATAAAGAAAACTCTCTCCGCCGCTTCAGCGACAGGGGGGAGGCTTTTGACTAAGCAGAATACTTTAGGATACTACTTTCCTTAATTGTTAAAAATAATATTGTCAATCAGTCTTGTCGTACCAAACCGGACAGCTACGGCTAGCAGCGCTGTTTCCTTTACTTCCTCTATTTCAGCCAAATCTGGATAGCTATAAATTTCTACATATTCTATCTTAGCCAAAGACTCGCCCTTTATTTCTGTTTCAACCAAACTCTTTAAGGCAGCAGCCTTACGTTCACCTTTCGCTGCCGCTTCGCTGGCTAAGCGCAGGCTGCGGGAAAGCACTAAAGCCGCCTCACGCTCTTCTTTAGACAAATATGTATTGCGTGAACTCCGCGCAAGGCCGTCGGCTTCGCGCACAATCGTCACCACTTCAATTTGTATCGCCATATTTAAATCCCTTACCATACGCTCGATTACAGCGACCTGCTGGGCATCCTTCTGCCCGAAAAAGGCAGTATCTGGCTGAACGATATTAAATAATTTGCTGACAACGGTTGCCACACCGCGAAAATGTCCCGGCCGAGACTTACCGCACAGCTTATCAGTAATTCCTTCGACATTAATATATGTAGCATAACCCGCCGAATACATTTCACTCGGCTGCGGATGAAAAATAGCCTCTACCCCTGCGCTCTCAGCCTTGACCGCATCGCCTGCCAAATCACGCGGATAGCTGTCTAAATCTTCATTGGGACCAAACTGGGTAGGGTTTACAAAAATACTGGCAACGACTACATCACATTTTGCCTTGGCTGTACGCATCAGAGTCAAATGCCCTTCATGCAGCGCCCCCATTGTCGGTACCAAGCCGATAGTCTTGCCAGCCTGCCGCTTGGCTGCAATAAATTCACGCATTTCTGCTACTGTTTCGATAATTTTCATTACAATCATTCCTCTCCGTATATTTGCTTATAATTAGTGGGGCTGTCGCATTAGTAATACTATCTTTAGCAGTAAGCCCTTCTGAAGCAACTCCCTCCGGCGCTTTGCGCCACCACCCTCAGAGATGGAGGCTTAAATTCAGTATCCCTCTTCGAGGGGGATGTCGCCTTTAGCGACAGGGGGAGGCTTTTTAAAACGTGCTTAGTGCAACAGCCCTGCCTTTATTCCCCTCTAGACAGGGATGCCCGTTAGGGCGGGGTGTGTTGGCTTTAGCTTACCTCTACAGAACACACCCCGTCGCTTCGCGCCACCCCTCTCTAGAGGGGAATTTTTAAAAACCGTAATTGCTCTGCGTAAAATTAATAGAGTTTCTCCAATACTGCTTCATCCATCTTGAATGAATGCTCCGCGCCGGGATATTTTCTTGCCTGTACTTCACTGATATAGGACTTAACTGCTCCAGTAATAATCTCATGTAAATTAGCATACTCTTTGACAAACTTAGCCTTATTGCCGGGAAATAAGCCCAGCATATCCTGCGTAACAAGCACCTGCCCATCACAGCCTGCCCCTGCACCAATGCCGATGGTAGGAATGCCGAGCTCGTCTGTTACCTTGCTGGCAAGGGCCTCCGGTACGCACTCTAATACTACGGCAAATGCGCCGCAGGCTTCTAAAGCTCTGGCATCTGCCAAAAGTTTTTTAGCTGCCGCCTCCTCTTTACCCTGCACCTTATACCCGCCTAATTGGTGCACAGCCTGAGGCGTGAGGCCCAAATGACCGACTACCGGAATGCCTGCTTTGACGATTGCCCTGACTGTGCCCTCAAATTCCTGACCGCCCTCAAGTTTTACCGCCTGTGCGCCTGCTTCCTGCAAAAGTCGACCGGCATTTCGAACAGCCTCTTCTATTGACACCTGATAAGACATAAACGGCATATCCGCGACAACCAAAGCCCGGTTTACCCCACGGCATACTGCTTTAACATGATGCAGCATATCTTCCATAGTCACAGGCAAAGTTGTTTGATAGCCGAGCATAACATTTCCGAGCGAATCCCCAACGAGCAGCATATCTACACCTGCCTCATCTAAAACACGGGCAAAAGAATAATCATATGCTGTCAGCATACTAATTGGCTGTCCAAGCTTCTTTTGTTCACGAATCACCGCTGTTGTAACTTTTTTCATGGTTCCCTCTCCTCTTAATTTATTTGGCAAGTTTTATAATTTCGGCTGCCTTGTTAGTGTCAAGCGTACCCTTCTCTACAGCAATTTGAGTTGTATAGCGCGCCAGTGCGGCATATAAATCAGCTTCGTCGGTACCTTGGAGTGCAGTAAAATGCTTAGCGACAGTCTTGGTATCCCCTCGACTGATCGGCCCGGTAAGCGCCGCTATTGTTCCCTGAGTTTCGATATTGTTTAGCGTACCCGCAACTAACGGCATAAGTACTTTGGCGCCGTCATTTACCCCAGCCTCTTTAAGCATATGACCAGCCGCATGCAGCAAGGCGACAAGATAGTTAGATGCCACCGAAGCAGCCGCATGATATAAAGCCCGGCTCTCTGCCGGAACATTAAGGCTTATCCCCCCTATTAACTGAACAAGCCTTTGGGCCATTTCCACCGCCTCGCCATCCCCAGCAAGCGCAAAATAGCAATTCAAAAGTAAATCCTGATTCACCGGATTGCCTGCTAAAGTCTGCAGTGGATGCATACAGCCGACAAAGGCGCCGCATCTTTTAACTGTAGCCAATACTTCTGCTCCTAGCGCGCCTGAAGAATGGTAAACAAATTGTCCCTTTTTAAAGCCGCCTGCTTCAGCAGTCTGCCTGGCTGTCTCAGCAATAAAGTCATCCGGCGTGGTAATAAAAATCACCTGAGCCTTCACTGTCACTTGCTGCGGCTTAATTGATGCCGCCGCCTGATACCTATCTGCTAATTTCTTTGCAGATACCAAAGACCTGCTGGCTACACCGCATATCCGGCAGCCCTTACTTGCCAGTGCATCCCCTAAAGCAGTTCCTGCTCTGCCTGCGCCGATAATAGCAATCGAAGGATTATACACAAAAAAGCCTCCTTTCCCCGCTGATACAACGAAAAAGGAAGCTAAAAACGGATGGCTCTTATAGCGCAGCACAAGTGTCTAAATATAAAAAGCCTTTCGGCAAGAACCGAAAGGCACACAAAACTCTTGTGCTATGACCTCCCGTCTCAGTCCGTTGTGGATCCAAGCGGTTTATCTTAGTTATGGTTTTAGGTATTAGCTACTTCCTATAGTGCAGCTCCTAGGATACCGCCTACAAGTAACTTTATTCGTTTCGATAATAACACAACTCTTTATGCAATGCAATACCTTGGGTGAAATTTGGAAAAATAAAAAAACACTCGCAAAAGTGTCTTTTTATATCTATTAACTGCCTGCCATAGCCGGTTTGCCTATTATATTCTGAATATGCATTTCAATCCGGCCTGTCCGGTTTTTAGCCACGATAATACGCTGATTTACACCAATGGAATTTGGTTTAATATCAAAACAAATTCGGTTATTTACAGTATCCCAGATAATATCTTTGGCCTGACACGTATTTGTCTGCACTAATTCCATATATCCCCCAGCTCTCTTCGTCATTTCTATCTTTATTATTTCACAGACAAATACTACTTAACATATGTCTTAAGTCCTATTTTTCTAGGCCTTATTTCCCATATTTTCCCAAAACGTTTTTATTCTTTTAGCCAAACTTTGGCTATCGCTGACATAAATACTGCCACGCCACTCTGGAGGAAACAGGCGGCGATATCTAGTGTGAGAAAACCGCTCATCAATTAATAGCACAATACCTTGGTCTGCTTCGGTGCGTATGACCCGCCCGGCCGCTTGCAGCACTTTATTCATACCCGGATACATATACGCGTATTCAAAACCACAGCCCTTTGACTGAAAAAAATCCCTGATAATTTCCCGTTCCCGGCAAACCTGCGGCAGTCCTACGCCAACAATAATTGCGCCGATTAAACATTCCCCAGGCAAATCAACCCCTTCGCCAAAGGCCCCGCCTAGTACCGCAAAGCCGACAAGCGTTTCCTTATTTAATGCGGTAAACTGATTTAGAAACAGCGTACGGTCTTCTTCCTTCATATCCCCTGACTGACAAATGGTTTTTATCTCTGGATACATAAGGCAAAATGACTGATAAATTTGGTTAAGGTACTGATAGGAAGGGAAAAAAACCAAATAGTTGCCGTTTTTTTTAGAAATGACTGTGGCAATGCTTTCCACAACCTGCCCATAAGTAAGTACTCGCATTTTATAAGTTGTACTAATTGTATCCGCGACCAAGAGGCACAAGTTGTGGCGTGAAAAAGGCGAAGCCACGCTTAGTATTCCATCTTGCACTCTGCCGCCAAGAATTTTCCGGAAATATTCGAGCGGCGTCAAGGTTGCCGAAAAAAGCACCGCACTTCTACCGCGTTCTAAGGCCTGGCTTAAGAGAAAAGACGGATCAACACAAAATAACTTTACCCTTACATCCTCTTTGCCGTCCTCAAGGATTCTTTCGGCATAAGTAATATATTTATCATCATAACTTTCAAATACCCGCAAAAAACCATAGACAGCAAAATATTCGTCCAGCAGGGCCTCACGAAATTCAGCCTCGTCATTTTGGGCCAGCCATTCTTCCGCCAAACCAAGAAATCTATATAAAAGCGGTATAATATCCTGCGGCGCTTCTTTATTAATAAAATAGTTATTCTCTGCTGTTTCCCCGCACAGCTTGCCGATACTCAAGAGTTTTGTATTAATTGACCCTGCCGCCTTTGAGAGCTTGGGCAAAGTAGCTTTGACCGCACGCTTTAGGGCTAAAAAGGGCCGTTTATTAAGTTCAGCCGAAAACATTTCTCTGGCCCTGTCCACAAGGTTATGTGCTTCATCAATTAAAAAACAATACTCGCCGCCTTCCGCAAAAAAGCGTTTGAGATATACTCTAGGATCAAAAACATAGTTATAGTCGCAGATCACTGCGTCAGCCCACAAAGCTAAGTCAAGCGAAAATTCAAACGGACAAATACTATGTTTACGGGCGTAATCTTCAATGGTACTGCGCGTAAAAATCTCATCCATAAAACTGTCCGTCAGCGCGATATTTACCCGGTCAAAATACCCTTTGGCATAGGAACATTCTTCCGCGCTGCAAGCCGCCCCAGGCGTAAAGCAAACTTTTTCTTTTGCCGTAAGTGTCACGGTTTTAAACTTTAGCCCACATTGCCGTAATCTATCAAAGGCCTCTTCCGCCAAACTCCGGGTCACAGTTTTAGCGGTCAAGAAAAATATTTTTTCTACAAGACCTTGGCCTACCGCCTTTACCGCTGGGAAAATAGTCGCAATGGTTTTGCCTGTACCGGTAGGGGCCTGAGCATATAGTCTCCGCCTGCCGCCAATAGCCTTATAGACTGTAACAGCTAATTGTCGCTGCCCCTCCCGATATGTTTTAAAAGGAAATGGAAGCCCATCGGCTGAAGCATTCCGTACTTCTCTCCAGCTCTGCAGCCGCTCCGCCCAGTCAAAATACCTGTTGACAAGCTCACTAAAAAACTCCTGCAGCTCCTTTTGCGTAAAGACTTTCCAAAACTTCTTAATCTCTAACGTATCAAGCTGGCAATAAGTAAGCTGGACTTTAATATCTGTCAGCTCCTTCTCTTCAGCATAAATAAACGCATAGCACTTGGCCTGCGCCCAATACAAAGGATAATGGCTTGCTTCAAGCAGCGCCAGCGGCTTTGTCGTAGATTTAATCTCATCAATCGTCACAGCCCCTGACGCTTCCGTAATAATGCCATCAGCCCGCCCGCCAACCTCGAGCACAAGACTATTTCGCTTAAACTGATAAGTCAACGTCACTTCCGCTTGATACTCTGCGCCCTGTTCCTTTTGAATCTTCCGATGAATCCGTCCACCCTCAAGCGCCCGGCTGGAGCTTACAAATCCCCCGCCGGTCAAATCCCCTGAACGTAAGATAAACTCCACCAAATCGCGCACTGATATTTTTACAACTTCGCCTATACTCATAACACTACCTCAGAACATATGTACTATCTTTATTATACTATAAAAGAGGCTGACGCACTAAGATAATTTAGTACGAAGCTTCTTTGTCTGCTGCTTCTTCTGTCTGTTTACGAAATATAAGCTAAATAATATTAACGCCTGGACAAGAAATAAATACCTGTCCAGGCTCCAAAAAATCTGTATAAAGTCTTATTCTGCGCCTTCAAGCAATTGGCTGACTTCCACCAGCTTAATGAATTCGGCGCGATAGCCTTCCTCATCCTGACCTTTACTGCCCTTAGACAATTTTAGCACCTCGTTATACGAAGCATTTCCCTTAAATTCTGATTTTCTGAGCAGCATAGCATACTCTGCTACACCTGCCGCAAAGCGAAAATTATCTGAGGTATTTTCCATACTCAGCATATCCTGAGCGCCAACATGTTTGCTGAATAAAATACTGCCATCTTCATTTGGTTTTTTATACCGCACCTTTACCAGCATCAAATCGCTGCTGGGAATAATCTCAGGCTTCTGGTATTGAAGCGAATCAACATTTGCCGTCTTTTCCCTAGAGCCAACGGAAATGATTTCATAGAACGCTGTCACACTATGTCCTGCGCCCATATCACCGGCATCCACTTTATCATTATTAAAATCTTCCTTATTCAATACCCTATCTTCATAGCCTACAAGTTTATACGCTTTTACTTGAGCCGGATTGAATTCCACCTGGAGTTTTACGTCTTTAGCAATAGTAAATAAGGTTCCGGCCAGCTGATTTCCTGCTACTTTCTTGGCCTCGGATGCTGTGTCAATATAGGCATAATTCCCGTTGCCGTTATCAGCCAGCGTCTCCATTTTGTTGTCTTTGTAATTACCCATGCCAAAACCAAGCACGCTGAGGAAAATTCCCTTATCCCGTTTTTCTTTGATTAAGTCAAGAAGTCCTGCCTCGCTTTGCACCCCTACGTTAAAATCCCCGTCAGTAGCTAATACAATTCGATTATTGCCCTCTTGTTTAAAGTTTTTTTGCGCCAGCTCATACGCCAGCTGAATACCGCTGCTGCCATTTGTCGAGCCGCCTGCCGTAAGTCCGTCAAGCGCTTTTAGTATTTTGGCTTTTTCACTGCCGGAAGCCGAATCCAGGAGAACATCAGTATGCCCGGCATAGGTGACAATTGATATGCTGTCCTGCGGGCGCATTTGATTGACCATCATTTTAATTGTTGTCTTTACAAGCGGCAGTTTATTAGGTTCATACATTGAACCGGATACATCAATGAGAAATACCAAATTCATCGGCGGAATTTCCGTTATATCAATGTTTTTCCCTTTAAGCCCAATCATCACCAAAGAATGCTCCGGATTCCATGGACAAGGCGCCGCCTCTGTTGTAACACTAAACGGATGCTCTTGATTAGGCTGCGGATAATCATACGCAAAATAATTAATCATTTCTTCAATTCGTACGGCGCCAGTATGAGGCAGCTGTCCTGAATTGATAAAGCGGCGTACATTACTATAGGAAGCTGTATCAACATCAATAGAAAAAGTAGATAGCGGAGACGTAAGCACATCCTGAAATACATTTTCCTTTACTGCTTTATATCCTTCCGTGTTAAAGCCTGGAAAAGGGGTAATTGGCACAAAACTAGTCCCTGCGGGGGAAACATTATAATTAGAATCTAGCCTGAGCCTGGCCTCCCCGGAGAAGCCTATTGCCGGCTTTGGGATCCCATAATACTGTCCCTTGACCAAAAGTATGGCGTGCTGTTTATCCCGAAAGACAGGCGCAATAGTATATTTCCGACTAAGCGCCTTAAAAATCTCTGTTAATGTTTCATTGTTCGCTATTTCTAGATCAACAGTTTGTCCCGCTGTCTCCGGCACACAAACTACTTTGACTCCTGTCTGGCTGCTTAAAAACTCCGCGACCTCAGTCAGGTCCGCCCCCTTAAAGCTTGCGGCCTCCTTAACCACCATCTTATCAGTAGTATCTGCCAGACTACCCTCGGCTGCCTGCACCGTAGAAAAACTAAACATCAACACAGCGGCTAAAATTAATCGCTTAATCATATTATTCCCCCATCTTTATTATAATTAACTTACATCTTCCTCATAATTTGGCCGGCTATTATCACTCCAAAAAAATCACTATTATGAATTCAATAAAATCCGTCAAACTCCTTCCATTAACTTGAATCTGTGGAAAATAAATATTATTAGCAATTAATTGCTAATAATATTGTCTGCTATACAGAAAATATATCTTTATTAAAGAATATAAAGTATAATTATGCTAAAAATAAACTTTTAATAACATAACTTTGGAGGTATTTATATGAATCAGTTCGATAACGTAAGTATTGTAAAAGCCGCTAACATTTATTTTGACGGCAAAGTAACCAGCCGTACCGTATTGTTCGCCGATGGTACCCGAAAGACCCTTGGCATTATGCTACCAGGTGATTATGACTTTGGCACGGCTGAGGCGGAAATTATGGAAATTACTGCAGGTGAAATGCTTGTACTGCTGCCAGGCAAGACCGAATGGGAAAAGGTTGTAGGCGGACAAACCTTTAATGTGCCGGCTAATTCCCGCTTTAAATTGCAAGTAAAAACTGTTGCTGACTATTGCTGTTCTTATGTCAAAGCAATATAAAGAGGTGTCTCCTATGCTAACTGAACTTATACTGCAAGGCTTCGGCGAAAAGGAAGACCTTAACTGCGCCGAAAAAATACTATCCGGCGCCAACCAGGCCTATCAGCTAAATTTGCCTCCCGCCCAGCTAAAAATTGCTGCCGGATTTGGCGGCGGTATGGCAATCGGCAGTGTCTGCGGAGCACTGACCTCCTCGGTAATGGTGCTCAGCCTGCTGTTTACCGAAAGTACAGGCCACCAAAGTCCAAGGCTAAAGCCGCTCATTCAGGAACTCTTTACTGAATACAAAGAGGCTATGGAAAGCATTAACTGCAGCGAGCTTAAGACTTTGCACTATACGCCGGAAGTTAAATGCAAAAAAGTAATTGCGGCTGCCGCGCAAGTTCTAGATAAAATTGTTAGTCGCGAAAGAGGTAAATAAAACGCTATGCGTTTTTAAAACTACAAGAAAGTAATTAACGTTTCGGCAATTTTAGAAAAGTAATCTATAGATGATTAGCCCGAAATGTTATACTTTCTTAGCTAGTAAATAATATTAATGCCTGGACAAGGAATAAATACCTGTCCAGGCTTATTTTTGCAGGTTAATACAGAAAAATGTCGAATAATTTAAAATAATAACAACAAGGGGGAAACCGCATTAGTTATGACATATGTATTTAAAATTTTCGTTACTGTTTTACTGCTGCTATGTTGTCATAGCCTGTTTCTTCCTACCGCAGCAAATGCCGCAATAGATACCATTACCGTAACCACCGATGACAATTATCCTCCCTATTCTTTTAGAAACAGTGATGGGCAGCTGCAGGGAATTTTAATAGATCAGTGGCAGCTCTGGGAACAAAAGACCGGCATCAAGGTAAAACTAATTGGCACCTCATTAAACAATGCTTTTAATCTGGTAGATACCAGGCAGGCAGATGTAATTGACAAAATCTTCACCAACGACGACAGGCTAAAAAAATATGACTTTTCTGAGCCTTATGATACCATCCCGGTCTGTATTTTTTTCAGTAAAAATATCTCTGGTATTACAAACCTTGAGTCTCTCAAAGGATTTCCGGTTGCTGTCACTAAAAGTGATGCTGCCATAGCTCTGCTGAAAAGTAATGATATTGCTAATATTATAGAATACGACAGCTCCGAAGAAATCATTGGGGCTGCTAAAGACCAAAAAATCTCGGTATTTATTATGGATAAACCACCTGCACTCTACTATTTATACAAGTATGGCATCCAGGATAAATTTAATGTCTCCGAATCGGTTAATGACGGCCACTTTCATCGTGCTGTAAAAAAAGGCAATCTCAATACCCTTTTGCTCATTGATGCCGGTTTTAAAGAAATTTCGGCTAATGAATATAAAGCAATCACCAAACACTGGCTAGGTACCGTCCACCCGGCCAGCGATGCTTTGAAGTATGGCCCAACGGCAGTATCGCTTATTACAATATTAGCTGTACTGCTCCTGTTTTGGAACTATACCTTAAAAAGGTCTGTCCGCAAAAAAGCATCCGAACTTTATGCTTTGCTTGAATCACTTAAAGCGAGTAATACAAAATACGAACAGCTCCTCTCCAATCTCAATGTAGCTGTCCTTGTTTATACAGCCGCTGGGCAAGTTAGCCTGTTTAATCAGTCCTGCCTTAAGTTAACCGAGCTAACCCGCAGACAACTGTTAGCCTCCAGCAAAATGGACGGCTGGTCTTGTCTGCGCGAAACAGGTGAGCGTCTGCCAGAAGCAGAAATGCCTTTTCATATTGTAGCTGCTTCAAAAAAGCCGCTTGCTGATTATATTATCGGTATTCATCGTCTTAAGAGCAATACCACAGCCTGGGTACAGGTAAATGCCTTTCCTGAATTTGATTCAACAGGCAATTTAGCGCAAATAGTCGTGACGCTAAATGAGGTCACCGCACTAAAAAAAGCGGTGTCGCTGCAAAATGCACTGCTCCGCCTTTCCGAAAAAAGCATGCGTGTTAATAATAGTCAGGCGCTTTATCAGGCCATTCACGAAATTATTGGTGAACTCATTTCCGCCGAACATTTTTATATTGGTCTCTATAACGAACAGGATAACAGCATTTGCTTTGTTTACTCTACAGACCCCTTTCATAAATCGGACTCAACTTCCCACTTGGCAAATGATCTTAATAGTTATGTCATAAAAAAAGGACAACCCCTGTTTGTAAACAGTACCGATTTAACTTATCTGCAGGAAAATAATCACTTTTTGGATACCAACGCACCAATAAAGTTCTGGCACGGCGTACCGCTGAAAAAATCCGGCAATGACATCTTTGGCGTGCTGGCGGTGCTGTCTTATACTGCAGATATTTATTATAAACCCGATGAGTATGAATTATTAAATTATCTGTCAAACCAAATATCCAGCGCCATTCAGCGAAAATATGCCGAGGAAAAGCTACACTATCTTACCTTTCATGATAGCCTGACAAACCTTTACAACCGAACTTTTTTTGAACAGCAGTTTAAATCACTGGAAAACGCTGCACTAGGCATTGTCGTCCTGGATGTAGACGGACTCAAGCTAGTAAATGATACGTTTGGGCATGAGCAGGGAGATGCCCTACTCATTCGGGCGGCAGATGTCCTTAGATTGTGCTTTGCCGATAAACTGCATATAATTTCCCGTATTGGCGGTGATGAATTTGTCGTATTATGGCCGGATGCCGCAGAAGAAAAACTTCACGCTGTCTATCAGCAGCTAAATCAACTTCTAGCTGAAAAAAACAAAGCCCAGGACACTGAAGTTCCTTTACACATTTCTATGGGATATGCACTTAGCTCGGTGGATAATCTGCCGACAAATGAATTATTTCGCTTAGCCGATAACCGTATGTACCGCGACAAGCTGCACCGCAAAAAAAGTGTGCGCAGCAACATCCTGCGCACACTAAAACAAATGCTGGCTGAACGCGACTTTATAACCAGCGGCCATGCCAACCGTATGCAGGATTTGATAAAAAGCCTCGCCATAGCCTGTGCTAAAAAGGATGCCGACTTGGCCGATCTTGAGCTGTTTGCCGAGTTTCATGACATTGGCAAGGTCGGCATCCCAGACCGGATTTTAAACAAACCTGATAAACTTACTGCTGACGAACACAAAGAAATGCAAACCCATAGTGAAATCGGCTACCGCATTGCCAAGTCGTCCCAGGAATTATCACCGATTGCTGATTGGATTCTCAAACATCATGAAGCCTGGGATGGCAGCGGCTATCCGCTAGGACTTCTTGGTACTGATATTCCCCTTGCTTGCAGAATGCTGGCAATTATCGATACCTATGACGCAATTACCAATGACCGTCCATACCGCAAAGCGGCAAGCCGCAAGACCGCCTTAGCGGAAATTGAGCGCTGTGCAGGTACACAGTTTGACCCTGAACTGGTTAAAAAATTTAGCGAGCTTATTAAATAAATAAAGAGCCCCACAGGGCTCTTAGATTTTTATGTTGACTTTGCTGCTACCCTTTACTGCTGTTGCCAAAGTATCCTTAAAGCTGGCATTGGATTTTCGCTTACTAAAATCATTGCTTCTGGACTGTTCGCGTTTGTTTAAATCAATCGCTTGAACTGCTGTTATTCTGGTTATCATAATATTCGCCCTCCTTGGCAATAATAGCAACAACCTTGTTACTATTATTATCGCTTTTTTTTGGATAAATATTAACCTATATCTGAAATTCTTTCCACATTGTTATATTATATGCATGAAAAATAAAAAAAGACCTTAATCGGTCTTTTTATTTTTACAGATAATTACTAAACGTCCCGCCCTACCGCTCAAGACACAAATGCCTCAACCCTGTTCCGCCCGCTGTCCTTTGCAATATATAAAGCGCGGTCAGCTTGTTCAAATACCATCTGTGCTGAAAATCCGCACTGCCTAACTGCTACTCCTATACTAATGGTAACAGTTATCTTATTCGCCTCAAAATAAAATTGTTGTTCCTCTACCTGCACCCGCAAACGTTCGGCAATGCGCATTCCCACTTCCTCGGTAGCCCCGGGCAGCACGATCACAAATTCTTCCCCACCATACCGAAAAGCCATATCAGAGTAACGAATACTGTTTTTTATAATATTTGCCAAATGCACCAAAACATTATTGCCAAATTCGTGACCATATGTATCATTTACTTTTTTAAAATGATCAATATCAATAATTAATAAAATGTACCGATCCTGCATAACTGCCATCTTTTCCTGATATGCCCGATAATTAAACAAGCCTGTCAAAGCATCCGTAAATGCCATTTGAAAATTAAGGCTGTTTTGCCTGGTCAATTCTACAAAGTCCTTTTTACTCCTGAAAATAAAATTCATGTGAATTGCCATAATTGTCACGATGCCCATACCTAATAAATTATAGGCAATATCCATCCAAAAATTTTCATTAATAACTTTAGCACCGATTAAAGCGGTCAAAGCAAATATAGCGCCTACTATAGCGGCTGCCCGCACAGCTCGCAGCTGCCCTACCCTTATCACCATCCGCAGCAAGAGCAACTGAAATAATATATTACAAAATAAAGTACCGACACAAGCTAACGCCCCGCATAAAACAAGGCAGCATAGAAATTCCCTGCCGTCAAGCTGGCGATGATAATAGCATGTAACTGCACTATAGACAATATATATTATGATAAAAAATATGGACCACATCCATAACGGCGACTGCATTACGACAGCACCCATGCCGGCAAAAAGCAAAAAAATGATATTAGCCTTGCGGCCAAACGTCTGCAAATAACTTAGACTGCTATTTTCTTGCTTGATACTTTTTACTGTATCCAACTCACTCACCATCCTATACGTCCCCATGGTGTAAATAAAGCACTTGCGTTTTTTATCTAAAATTGTAAATATCACAAAAATTACTGAAGCGGCTTTCTTACTACCCCTTTTTCACCATACCTTGACAATAGTTCACTCACACTAACAACCTGATAATTTTGCTGTTCCATCCGTTTTAAAAAAGTATCAATAGTACTTGCTAAATTGCTTGTACCTTCCCGCACATGAAAAACAACAATTGAGCCAGGTCC
The DNA here is from genome assembly GCA_021372375.1 of Pelosinus sp. Taxonomy (GTDB): domain Bacteria; phylum Bacillota; class Negativicutes; order Propionisporales; family Propionisporaceae; genus JAJFUN01. Next base: position 28,730 of record JAJFUN010000171.1, read on the forward strand.
GGCGCTTTGCAGCAGCCGGCCAATAATCATGTCAGGATTGGCGCTGATATGATTATTGGCATCAACCTTACCTGTCACCATCCGATAGCCCATTCCCGCTACAGTTTTTACCACAATCGGATTAATTACGCCGTTTCCCGCAGAAAACAGGACAGGCTGCACTCCGGAAACCCCTTTAATTTGCCCTGCGCTTTTGGCTATATCATTTTTTATCAATTCAAGCGGCTGTTTATCATATTGCTCATATTGGTTGCCTAAAACGCCAAGTTCATTGCCTTCCCCGGCAATTAAACGGCAAATATCAGGATGTTCGCCGGCCCATCTGCCTGCAATAAAAAAAGTAGCATGCGCATGATTACTCTTTAAGGCAAATATTAATGTGGAAGATATAGTATTATTCCAAGAATTATCAATCAAGAGCGCAATTGTCCGGGAAGCCGTCAATGTCCCCATAATAGGCATTTCTTCTGCTGCTAAAGTAATTATCGGCTGCTGGTATGTTAAAGCGTTAACCTCTTTTTCTCTGGATGCTTCCACCACTGCATTTTCAGCAGCTAATTGCTCGGTCTGCCAGTACGCAAAAAAAGGCACAGCTGCCCCTATTACCAAAAAAACAAAAAAAGTACCAACCACCGGCCACTTTAAAATATGCTTTAGCACAATAATCCACCTTTATACATAGTTTGTTATACAATTCTCTAAATAGCGAAAAATTCCTGCTAAATTGACAGATTAAAACAACATATGTCTGAAAAGGAAAATTTGCTCACATTGCCGAATGAAATAATACAGCAGCTATATTCTCAAGGATCGCCGCGCGGTACGCATAAATCCTAAACAACGGGGTGCCTCAAATAGAACAATTCTTATTTGAGGCACCCCGTTAAGCTTATTTATTTTCCGGCCGGCTTAGGCAAAGTACTCTTAAGCACTTGCCAAATCTCCGGACGCTCAAACCCCTTGCGCCATGCCGCAATCCCAGCCAAATCATACTTATCCACTAAACTGGTTTTAAGAGTCAGTGATCTTTCATCTTCAATCCAAATGCGATAACGCTTATCATCCGTATAATATTCGGTATAATTCAGGCCCTTATCATCAACCCAAACAACTTCTAAATTGCGTTCTTTAATGCAGCTCTCCACATCCATCATGGACATGGTCTTGGATTTAGCCTTAATTGTACCGTCTATATCACTTTCTGCCCATTGCCTAGTATAAAAAGGAATGCCCATCAGCAACTTTTGCTTAGGTACTTCCTTGAGTGTTTTTTGCAAACTGCTTTCGACCCAGCCGAGTGATGCCACTGGACCGCTCACCGGACTTGATGCCCAATATTCGTCATACGTCATTACCATAACATAGTCTGTAATTTCAGCTAATTTCTTGCGGTCATAGCATTTCGACCAAAAGGAAACATTAGCCGGCACCGTTACATCGATTGACAGAGTAAGATTTTGCTGCTTAAGTATACCGGATATTTCACCAATAAAGTCACTTAATTGATCTTTATCATCATCATAGATATTTTCAAAATCTATATTAATACCGTCAAGCTGATACAAGGCCGCATAAAAGACAAGCTGATTGATTACTTTTTCTCGGGCTGCCGGACTATACAAAATAGTATGCGTTATATTCGGATCAAAGCCATTGTTTACTAAAGCCCATACTTTATAGCCCTTTTTATGGGCAGCTGCTACATACTCCGCCTCCGCTTTATTGGCAATAAGCCCCGAGTCACTAATAATCGAAAACCAGGTAGGCGCAAGCACATTAAGACCATTAATTTTGTCTTCTTTATGCAAGGCTGCCGCTGTCCCTTTTACATCCCACACCAAATTTACTTTGCTGTTCCACTGATTGGCAGACCGCACCCTACTCAGATAATTATCCTTGTATTTTACGCCCACACCAAGAGCTACATTGCCGCTATTATCAACAGATGTCTGCATGCCGAGCAGTTTTTCCAGCCCGCGTACATTAACATAGTATACCCCTTCGATTAAATTAACGGGCAGATTTATGGTCAGACCGTCTTCCAGTCTGGCATCAAGTTCTGGGGTCTCAAGTTTAAACTGCGGCTGATTAATATACCAATATATTTTTTTGTCCTGCTGGTCAAAAACAAGATCGGAATTTATATATTTTAGCAGCTCCACAGGCAGCCATAATTCATTTTCATCAACGATTGCCGTCCCTGCCGCAATTTTCTCCGTTCCCTGACTAATTATTACTGGTTTCTTGCTGCCGCCCCTCTCACCTTGCGCCAAACCTACCGGCAAACCCGCTATTAACAAAAAACATGCCAGTAAACACCCTGCTATATACCTCGTCATAGGTTCTCCTCCAAGCACTTAATTACTTTTAGATTAATTCTCTATATGGAACAGTTACTCCTGTTAACCTTGTAATTTCCTCATGTGCAATTTTTTCTAATTCTTAACACATTCTTAATAAACTTTGCCTAGCACTAATTTTCCAATTGCGGTACGGTGATAGATGGGGCAGCCCCAAATAACCTTTATGACATAAGGAGGAATTAGTCATGCGCGAAACAGTAACTATCAATCGAATTATTTGCTGCAATTTGCTTAACAAAGAGGTAGCTCAGCAAATTTCCGCCTATTCTAAGGAAGACGCCCAAGGAAAAAATACCAGCGAAATGATTACGAAATACTGCAGCGGCGAGCAGTGGTGTCACAGCCAAGATTGCCAATTCACAAACGGTCTGTCAGGCAAAAACTATACCAAACCACTTGATGCCATTTACCGAATATTTGAGGATTAAAAAGATTTATAAAAGGGGCTGTTCACATTAGTAATATTGCTAATGCGAACAGCCCCTTTTAACTGTAATCCTATCTGAAAGAACCCACCTCCCTCAGGGATGGAGGCTCTTATTTTAGTCTCCCTCTTCGAGGGGGATGTCGCGTTTAGCGACAGGGGGGAGGCTTTTAAAGACTTAATGCGAACAGCCCCTTTAGCTATTATTTTGCTGCTGGTGGCTTAGGCATCTCTTTAGGTATATCCTTGACTGGATCCTTGCTAGATTCTTTTGTTGTTTCTTTCGGAGCTTCTTTAGCCGACTCATTACCGGCAAAGTCCCTCCCGACAATAACCGTTGCCGTCGCCGCCCCGCCCCCGCTATGAACCTGCAATGAATAAGGAAACGGTAAATTTTTAAGCTTACTTACCACGCTGCTGTTATCTGTATTTGCAATAACGGTAGTACCACTTTGCACGCTGCCGCTGGCAGAAACACTGGTTACTTCTAAGCCCTGCGCGCGGAGCATAGCCGCAATTTTGTTACCGGCCCCTGCTGATCCGCTGGCATTTACAACAGACACTGTTATTTGGCTAGGCGCAGCAGCTTTACTCTCCGCTTTAGCCTGCACTTTAGGCAGCTCAATTACCTTCATTTCCTTCGGAATGGATTTTTCATATTCGTTTGCTTCACGCCTCGCAGTTGTCACATATTTATCATCCATGGTTATCCCCAATGATTTGGCCATATGCTCCCTAAGTGCAACAATATCAGGTAACCAATAACTAATATCATCAATATACGCTGGCTTACCGGGAACCATGTCAGCCTTCATACCCTGTTTAGAGGCATCGTTTACTAATTTAGCCAAATTGAGCATTTCACTTGTTGACAGATCTGTCTTAATGGCCGAATTGAGTCCGGAAATAATTCCTGGCAGTTTGGTAATAATTGTCGGGCTGGCCGCTTGCGTTAGTACTGCCCGCATAAACTTTTGCTGTCTGCCTACCCGTCCGATATCGCCTTCTTCATCACGATACCGTACATACTGGATGGCTGTATCACCATTCATATGCTGCAGCCCCGACCGCAAATTAATATGCAGCCCACCATCATCATCATATGGATCATCATAATACATGCGCTTTTCTACATCAATATCCACACCGCCGATGGCATCAACAATTTTTTTGAAGCCTGCCATATTAATAACCATATAATAGTCCATCGGCATGCCAAGAAGCCCTTCAACCGACTTTTGCGTCAGTTTGTGCCCGCCAAACGCATAGGCATGATTGATTTTGTCAAATCCGTGCCCCGGAATATTTACCCGGGTATCCCGCGGTATGGACAGCATGGATACCTGTTTCGTCTTCTTATCAATTGATAAAACAAATAGTGTATCAGAACGCCCGACATCATCGCCGCGTTCATCTACGCCCATTACCATAATATTTACCTTATCTTCGCCGATAATCGACCCCACCGTACGTTTGGCCTTATCAAAGTTTCCCCCGCTAACAAACCAATAAAATGCTGCTGCTGCGACAACGCTAATTGCTAATAAAATACTTACAATAACTTTAATCCGTCTTGCTCGCACTACCCGCTCGCTTGTCACACGCTCTCCCAAATTTGCCATAATGCGCAGCCTCCTTTACTAAAAACAAATAGTGTAATTTTTGTATAAATTGTAATAAATAAAACGCTACACGTTTTTAAAACAACAATAAATCAGCAGAAAAACAAAAAGCTATACGCCGAAACGTTATACTTTCTTATTTTACAATAAATAAGCCCCCGAGTACGGGAGCTCACTTAAGTATACAAAATATTATACTATCGGTCAAGATGTTTGTCAGATTTACATATTTACCGATAAATAAAAAGGCTAATTTTTAATTTACTTATGAAACTTTTGATTAATTATCGGCCATATTTCAGGCTGCTCCTGTCCTAGCCGCCAAATAGCTATACCGGCTGGGTTGTATTTGGCAACCACATCAAGTTTAGCTGCTGTACTTTTATCATTTTCAAACCAAACTTCGCGATCGGCATATTTGTAATGGGGCGCTTGCGCCGCATCATCATATTCAACTTTTGCGCCATGCTGATCGGCCCGCACAATGGCGTCCACATACGTAATGGTTTCACCGTCTTTCCCCTTGGCCCATTCATATCCGTATGCCCCTACACCAATTAGCACTTTATGTGGTCCGCCACACTGGTCAATTGCATATTTAATATTTTTTTCATACCAGTCAATCGGGGCAATCGGACCAGGCTTGGATGTTGACCAATGATTATCATAGGTCATTATCTGCAGAAAGTCCGCATTTTTAGCAAGCTCGGGATAATTGTAGGCGCCGGATACGTCCTCCGCCACATCAACCTGGGGAAATACTGAAATAATCACGGTTTTATTAGCAGAGCTCATTTTTGGATACAGCTCGGCCATAAAGGCCGTAAGATTATCCCGATGTTTGGGCGGCAACAGCTCAAAGTCGATATTGATTCCGTCATACTGCTTATCCTTAGCCAGTTTTACAATACTGTCAATAACTTTAGTACGTGTAGCCGGATCACCTAAAACTGCATCAGTAGAACCAGCTTTGTTGGTAACCAAAGGATACATTTTTAGACCCATTCCTTTTGCCGTATCATAAACCAATTGACTGTCTTTGGCCTCTAACGTACCCTCTTTAGTTGCACGAAACCAAAACGGACCCACCCCTGTCATATTACCGCCAAACGTCTTCATACTAGGAAAAGATCCTGTCTGATCTGGCGTACCAGGCCAAGGATTTTCATAATAGCCGATAATCATACGCGGCGGCATAACAATCTTATCTGGTGCACCTGGCTGAGGACTATTAGTATCTCCGGGCAGTGGTTTAGGCGCGGGAGCCTTGCTGCAGCCAGCAACTCCCAGTAATACTGCCGCTATGAAAATAAATAGCACAATTATTACTCTAGATTTCAAATGCAATGTTATCACCCTTCCCTTGGTATTTACATCTACTTTTAGTATGAACGCCAATCTATTTCTTATTCGTTCAAAAATGTCCCTACTGAAAAGGCAAAAAATGTGAAATCGTGAGATAATCCGTTCTACAGCGAACTATTGTTACATAGACGGTGAAAAACGTATAAATATTATTCTTTTTGAAGAATGACATTTAGATGCTTTACCGTTAAGCTATATTATAAAATGAAGTCTAGAATTATATTTTCTGGCGCGATGATGCCCACAAATACTTATGTGCTTGTGGGCTTTTCTTCATACCGGAACAACATTAGCTTAACCATTTTTCAAGTAATATACTATACTTCATTACAGCAATCCAAGTACAGTCTATGAAAGGAGGAGCTCGAAATGATTAAATTAGAAGCCGTAAATAAGCATTTTGGCGACTTGCATGTTCTAAAAAATATTAACCTGGAAGTAGGTACTGGGGAAAAGTTAGTAGTTATCGGCCCAAGCGGCTCAGGTAAAAGTACATTAATTCGCTGTATGAACCTATTAGAAAAACCGAGTGCCGGCAGAATTATTATTGATGATACCGAGATTACAGCTCCTAAAGCACCGATTACCACAATAAGACAGTCTGTTGCGATGGTGTTTCAGCAGTTTAATCTTTATCCTCATAAAACAGTTTTAGAAAACCTAACACTTGCGCCTATTTTAGTAAAGGGTGTCAGCAAAAAAGAAGCTGAGGAATCCGGACTTTTATATTTAGACCGGGTGGGCTTACGGCACAAGGCCGACGCGTATCCGGCACAGCTGTCAGGCGGACAGCAGCAGCGGGTGGCTATTGCCCGAGCGTTAAATATGAAGCCACAGATTATGCTGTTTGATGAACCCACATCAGCACTTGATCCAGAAATGATTCAAGAAGTACTGGATGTCATGACCGACCTAGCGAAGGAAGGCATTACCATGGTAGTCGTTACTCATGAAATGGGATTTGCACGTAATGTAGCAGACCGGGTTATTTTTATGGACCAGGGCCAGATTCTTGAAGAAGGAACGCCCGAACACTTCTTTACTAATCCCGCCCAAGAGCGGACAAAGTCATTCTTAAGCAGAATATACCACGCAAGCTAAATAAGTTGTTCAACTAAAAGGAGGTTTTTTATATGAAAAAAGTTACATCCCTTATTTTAGGTATTACACTAGGGTTAAGTGCCCTATTTGCCGGCTGCGGTTCCAGCACATCAGCGGAGCAAACGGCACGCCGACTGACCTTAAAGCCATCAAAGATCGCGGCGCCTTAAAAGTTGGGGTAAAGGTAGATGTACCAAAATTTGGTTTTAAAGATCCAAAGACCAATAAGATTGAAGGCTTTGAAATTGATATCGCCAAAGCTGTTGCCAAGAAAATCCTGGGTGATGAAAATAAAGTAGAACTGCAAGCGGTTACCGCCAAAACACGTGGACCACTCCTGGACAACGGCGAAGTTGACATGATTGCTGCCACCTTTACTATTACCGAAGAACGCAAGCAAAGCTATAACTTTTCTGATCCCTACTTTGTTGACGGTGTCGGCCTTATGGTAAAAAAGACAGCTGGCCTGCAGAGCCTAAAAGATTTTAACGGCAAAAAGATCGGGGTTGCGCAAAGTGCTACCAGCAAGAAAGCTATTCAGGCTGAAGCTGACAAACTTGGTGTAAAAGTAGCCTTCCTTGAATTTTCCACATATCCTGAAATAAAAAGCGCGCTGGATTCGGGTCGTGTTGACTGCTTCTCAGTTGACGGATCTATCCTTTTTGGCTATTTAGATGATTCTACCGTAATTTTAAATGACAGATTCGACCCGCAAAATTATGGTATTGCATCGAAAAAAGGCAATGATGCTTTAGCCAAAACCATCAATGATACCATTGCTGAGCTAAAATCCTCTGGAGAAATCGATAAACTCAAACAGAAATGGGGTTTAAAATAGTGCCTGGGCCGTTTGCAGCCTTTAAGTGGGTCGCATTGTTAAACGAATGGCAAACCTTCGCCGAAGGATTTCTCCACACTATATTGATATCCTTTTGCGGACTAGTCTTAGCACTAATGCTTGGTATTTTATTTGGAATATTAGGCTCCTCACAGTGGAGGCTAGCTAAACTAGCCAATCGCTGCTATGTCGAACTTATCCAAAACACTCCGCTGGTCATCCAAATCTTCTTTCTGTTTAATGCTCTGCCCCGTTTTGGCATTATGCTGCCGGTCTTTTCTGTCGGTGTACTGGGCGTTGGTATATATCACGGCGCCTACATCGCAGAAGTCATCAGGGCAGGCATTCAGGCTATCCATAAGGGACAAATGGAAGCCGCTTTATCACAGGGCTTTGGCTATTGGAGTGCCATGCGGCATATTATATTACCGCAAGCTAAACGTGTGGTTTATCCCCCTTTGACCAACCAGGCGGTCAGCCTGATAAAAAACACATCTGTATTGGCCATGATTGCCGGCGGAGATTTAATGTATAATGCAGATTCCTGGTCAAGCAGCAATCTATATTATGGACCGGCTTATGTTGTCACTGCATTACTCTATTTAATAATTTGTTACCCGCTGACAAGAGCGGCTCGCTGGTTAGAAAGAAAAGCGGAGGTGACCGCATGATTTCTGATTTATTTAAACCCGAAATATTTCTTTTTTTAGGTCGCGGCTTACTGGTAACCTTATATATTGCGGCTATGTCAATTATACTAAGTACAATCTTTGGCACCATTTTAGGCATTGCCCGCTATTCGAAGCATCCGATATTCGGAAGACTTTCTTCCCTGTACATCGAAATTGTCCGCAATACCCCGCTATTGCTGTTTATTTTGGTAACGCGCTTTATGACCAATCTCAAGCCTGAACTGGCAGGCATTACGGCCATGACCGTATTTACATCGGCCATTGTCGCCGAAATTGTCCGCGGTGGCTTAAACTCTATAACCAAAGGACAATGGGAAGCCGCTAAATCTCAAGGGCTGACCTATCGGCAAACACTCATTCACATTATATTGCCGCAAGCCTTTCGCAATATGATTCCGCCAATGGTATCGCAGTTTATTACCACTATTAAGGATACCTCCTTTGTGTGGGCTGTCGGTATTGAAGATTTGACAGGCAAAGGCATGATTATTATGGGGCAATACGGTACAACATCACAAGTATTTACACTATTTGGCCTGATAGCACTGACCTACTTTATCGTAAACTACACCTTATCAATTTATGCCCGCCACTATCAGCGCAAAATGCTCAGTCACAGCTTTTAAGAAAAAAAGCACAGCACCAAACGGTGTTGTGCTTTTTCATTTAACTAAACCTTAATCATTATAATCTTTGGCATAAGCTTCTTTAAGCACGCTATCAGGCAATTCCTTTTCCCAGCGTGCTACCACTACTGCGGCAATACAATTTCCTGTAACATTGCAAGCTGTACGCGCCATATCGAGTATCCGGTCAACACCTAAAATAATTGCAATCCCTTCTACCGGCAGTCCAAAGGCTGCGGCCGTACCGGCAATAACGATTAAAGAAGCCCCCGGAACAGCAGCAATCCCCTTGGTTGAAAGCAGCAGGGTTCCCAGCATTAACAGCTGTGTAGCTAATGGAAAATCAATGTTATATACCTGAGCAATAAACACGACAGCCAAGCAACTGTATAAAGTAGAACCATCTAAATTAAACGTATATCCTGTAGGCAAAACAAAAGTAACAATATGCTTCGGTACGCCAAACTTCTCCAGTTTTTCCATGGCAATTGGCAGTGCTGCTTCGCTTGCCGCCGTAGAAAACGCGATTAAGAGAGGCTCTTTGATAGCACGTACCAAGTGGTAAAAGTTCACGCGCACAATCAGTGATGCAGCTACCATTACCAGCAGCAAGAATATAATCAGCGCAAAATACAGCGAGAATACTAATTTCGCAAGTGGTATAAGCATCCCCAGGCCAAACTTGCTAACAGTAAAGGAAATCAAGGCAAATACACCAATTGGGGCACATTTCATAACATACCCTGTTACCTTAAACATAATTTCCGCAACACTAACCGCGAGTTTAACGACCGGCTCTCCTTTTTGCCCCAAAGCCGCTGCGGACACACCAAAAAAGGTAGAGAAAAAGATAATTTGCAGCATATCCCCTCTGGCTGCAGCATCAATAACATTAGTAGGCACAATATTAACAAGCATATCCATCATACTAATGCTTTTCTTTGCTGCAGCTGCTACATTAGATGCGTCGCCGGCTGAAACAGACACTCCAACGCCTGGCTGAAAAACATTTACTACTGTCAAACCAACAACTAGTGCTACCGTTGTTGCAAGCTCAAACCAAATTAACGACTTAGCACCTAAACGACCTAATTTTTTAAAATCCCCTGTTCCGGCAATGCCCATAACCAAGGAACTAAAAATTAGTGGTACAACAATCATTTTGATCATACGAATAAACATATCGCCTAACGGCTTTAATGCAGCGCCAAGCGCCGGAAATATATGACCAAAAATAATGCCTAGAATAAGTGCAATAAAAATCTGCGCACTAAGGCCAATTCCTCTTTTCTTTTTTTCCATGTCTGTTCTCCTTTGCTATTTTTATTGCTATGTTAATTATTAAATTTTTGACTACATAGTTAGCTATACAGTTTTTATTTAATAAAATTGATTTTTTACACAATGTAATGTCTATCTCCTAAAAACATTTTCAAGCTCGTAAATTTCTGTATTTTACCAGACCATACTCCTATTCGAGTAAATATGCTAATTTCCTGCCTATTTCCCCTTATGTATACAATATTCACATAGCGAATTAGAAGTTCAAATTATTATTTGTCTCTTCTCAGAGTACTATTTTGTAAAATGCCGAATTTTTAATTTACTCTGGGCTATTTTTAGTATTTGCGTGAATACTCCAGATTGGGCTACTTTTTCACTAATTTTACCGAAAGATTTTTACAGAAATAAATGTTATAATATTTTAAAAATTACATATTCTTTTGTAAAGGGGCGCATAGCAATGTTTAAAGAACCAAAATCGAGAAACCTCATGCCAATCCCGCCGCTTGATGGACACGCTGTAAAGGCCATTGAGGATGCTCTCTATAGTTCCCCGACGAAGGCGATTTTGCTGGAAATTAACCAAACTATTTATCAGCTTTCGCGTGAAGGCAGTTGGTTGAAGTTCTCCCTTCTTACCAAAAAGAAAGCCATTAAACGTGCTAGATTATTTGAAAATATTACCGAACTTTACAATCAGATTATTCATGGGCAGTCTTGGCGAATTGCCACGTGTGGCATATAATAAAACGCTTTACATTTTTAAAACAACAAGAAAGTAAAAACAGCTCCCGCATACTGCGGGAGCTTTGTCATGTTTAAAACTATTTCTGTATTTCGATTATCCCCTCTAAGCCAGGTGTAACAAGTATCTTGCCTTCATTTGTAACAAAGACAGCCTCAGTGCCTGGAAACTGCTTTAATAGTTCTCGCCCGCGCTCTGCCCCCACAATGAATAGTACAGTTGATAAAACATCATCATCCCCGGATCTACTGCCGACGATTGTTACACTGGTAATACTCCGTGGCTGACGCCCTGTACGCGGATCCAGGATGTGTGAATAACGCTCGCCATCCTTTAGAAAAAATCGCTGATAATCTCCCGATGTCTCCATATTATCCCAAATTGTTAATGGCAGTGCGGCAATCATCCCTTCACTGCTTCGAGGATCTTGTACCCCGATACGCCACGGTGATCCATCCGGCTTTTTACCAATAACGCGCACATCTCCGCCCGCATTAATCAGTGCAGACTTTATACCTTTGCTTTTTAAAATATCTATTGCCCGATCTACAGCATAACCTTTGGCAATTCCGCCAAGATCAAGCTTCATACCGGCACTTGGTAAAAAAACCGTGTGATTAGTTTCGTCTAATTGAATAAGCTTATAATTAACTAAAGCGCACGCCTTATCTATTTCAGCCTGCGTTGGCACAAATTCACCTTTATGCCCAACACCCCATAATTCAGTTAACGGACCGATTGTTATATCAAATACACTATCTAATTTATCTGATAACTGATTTGACAGCTTAATAATTGCAACTAGTTCTGGGTCAACGGCTACCTGAGTCAGTCCGGCCTGCCGGCTTATTTGAGATACCTCACTATTTTCATCAAAGTTATTCGTAATATCATGCAAATGCTTAATTTCGGCAAAGACTTCCTTTACGCCCGCCTCAGCCTGTGGGCCATAGGCCGTAATTTCTATAACCGTATCCATCAGAAACTGAGTTTCTGTGTATGGCTTAGGGGCAAATAAGTTTTGTATAGCACAACCACCGGTCACTACGGCAAAAATCACGAATAGTACTACAGTCATCAAGCACCTGCTATTTCTCATATGTATCTCCTTTGCTGTAAAGGCTCATGTAATAAGGTAACTCACTTTATAATACAGTTTAGCCAACTTTTTCGCAAGAATTTATACTTCTTTATAGAAATAAATATTTTCTTTGAAAAATAAAGGGAAAAAAACACTCAGCACATTTCCTTGTTCCCCTCTAGAGAGGGGTGCCCAAAGGGCGGGGTGTGTTGGTTGCTTTACCGTAAATCTTTTTTATTGACCTTACCTATACCGAACACACCCCGTCGCTCACGCGCCACCCCTCTCTAGAGCAATGTCAAATACCTGTGCTTCAAAATAACGCCAATTAGCAGTACAGTATTTATTTGCATTTAAATCGTAGGGGCAATTCACGAATTGCCATTGCCAGCTGGAGACAACCTCTATTAGTACGTCTCTGCTAATAGGGGTAATTCGTGAATTACCCCTACACATAAATAACTATTTATTAACATCAGCAATATTACATTAATTACCACCATAGATATTTGACATTGCTCTCTAGAGGAGAACTTAAAATCACAAGTAACTACGCAGGCTCCGACATTTTTCGAGATACAAAAAAAGCACTCCAATCAGAGTGCTTTTCGCTTAACCTGCGACTATCTATCCTCCCAGGCCGTTTCCAACCAAGTACTTTCGACGTATAAAGGCTTAACTACTGCTCGGTCTGGCCTTAGTTATTCTATTCATATAGAAAATGCACCTGCCATATAGTTCGTGTCAATGGCGACGGTGGTATGGGAACAGGTAGAACCCTTTAGAGTCTTTTGCTAATTTAG
>JAJFUN010000195.1 GCA_021372375.1 Pelosinus sp.
TGGCTCGACAGCTGCGTAACATCAGAATCCCTAAATATTTGAGTAGGTTGGACATATAATAAGTTAGCGTACATCACAGGCCGTTTTATCTAGCTTTGATATCTTAACATAAACAGTAAGTCAACACAAAGGCGGCTAAAGTGGATAAATGATTGCTAGCTGGTTGGCAATTTATAATGCGCAAGTATGCTAATGTATGCACAAGTATATATAGTAAAGAGCCCGCAATAACCCGGTAATAATCTTTGACCGACTAATGCCGAACACCATTAGATATCCGACACCAATCTTGGCGCGACTATTACAGACCCTTTGCGTAGATTATTATGAGCCGGAATGGTGAATTGAATACATAGAAGTATTTGTAAAATAAGCAAAGAAAAGCGGGGATAGGAAAATTGTTTTGTAAATAAATTTTCTATCTCCGCTTTTTTATAATATAAGTACTAGCATTTTTAGTTGATAGTAAGTTTATTGAGCTCTTTTTAGTAGTTGAATATCAGCTTCTTGATTAAATAACCGATCATTTAAGACATTAAGTTTTGCGTCAATTTTGGCAACCGCCTCTTTGCTGGCCGTATTTACGGCCAAACCATCAAGTTTGGCATCAATAATATCTGTTCTGCTGATAAGTGCTTGGATAAAGCCTGTGTTTTCATTCTGTTGGGTTTTAGTAGCCATATCAGATTTTATAGCAATAATATCATCCTTGGTGGCAGCCATATTGGACTTCAAGTCAGTGACATCGGACTTGAAACTGGAAACATCGGATTTCAAAATCGTAACATCGGACTTTAAGTCGGTGACGTCGGATTTTAAAATGGTGACATCAGACTTCATGTCAGTTACATCATCTTTTACAATAGTCATGCTGTCTTCCAGTTTATCAATTCGTTTAGATAGACCCTGTACTTCTGATAATATCTGTTTTAGTATTTCTTCCACAGGTACATCATCCTTTCTGTAATTCATTGTAGCATTATCAGCGGCCTGTATCAATGGACAAGTGCCAATACTTTTTCCATTAAGTATTGGCACTTTAGTTAACTTTTATAACAATGCTTGTAACATTATATCTTCCTTGCACTTCAATATTGATTTTCTATAGGAATTGGTCTATAATCGCCTCGAATATAATTGTAGTATTGACTTAAAGCCTCATACTGATATCTGCTGCTTTAACTGAATGGGTTAAAGCACCGCTTGATATAATATCTACTCCAGACTCAGCCAAATCCTCAAGCTTTTCCAGTGTAATATTGCCTGAAACTTCAATTAATGCTTGATGATCTATTAATGCTACAGCCTCCTTAATCAGTGTCAGCGGCATATTATCAAGCATAATAATATCAGCCTTAGCTTGCAAAGCTTCTCTTACTTGTTCCAGTGTTTCCACCTCTACTTCGATTTTTAAAAACGGTGATAGTTTATTGCGGACCATTTGCACCGCAGGCAAAACACCGCCAGCTGCTTTTCGATGATTATCCTTGATCATCACCAGTGAATCAAGGCCATACCGATGATTTTTGCCGCCGCCGACCGTAACAGCATATTTTTCCAGCATTCGCAGCCCTGGCAAAGTTTTACGGGTATCTACTATAATAGGACCCCGATTTTTAAGCACGGCTGCATATCGTCTGGTCTCAGTCGCCACCCCGGAAAGATGCTGTAAGAAATTCAGGGCGACACGCTCACCGGCCAGCAGAGATCTTGTCGGCCCGCTTATTTCGGCAAATTTTTCGCCTGCTCTAATATTGGCTCCATCTTGATAATGCGAAGTAATTTTAACACGATCATCAAGCAGCGCAAAAGTCCTGGTAAACACCTTAATGCCTGCTAAGACTAAATTATCTTTGGCAATTAGACAGGCTTGTGACATATGATCTTCAGCAAAAATAGCTTCGCTGGCCAAATCGCCAAAACCAATATCCTCAACCAGCGCCTGTCTGATTAAATCATCTGCTGCTAGGTTATTCATTGTACCATGGCCTCCATTCCCCATTGCTGTATGATATGCTTTTTAAAATGGCTGTCATCTTTTTCAGGGAAATCGTACCGATAATGGCCGCCGCGGCTTTCTTGACGCATTAGCGCCCCCTGCACCAGTAATTTAGCTAATTGATAGGCATTTTTTACTCGGTATGCCTGCTTTTCCTGATAATCTAAAACACTCACATCCTGCAGCCAATTTAACGTCTCTTTTAGTTGCTGACCGCGCCGCGCTACGCCGGCTACATCTTCTAGTTTATCACGTAAAAGGCTGATATCAGGCAGACTGCCTTGCCGCTTTTTTGTGCTCTTGTAGATAAAGGATGATAAACGTGTATTGAAGGTACCGCCATTAATTATCTTTGCTGCCCTGCGCCCGAAAACAATGCCTTCTAAGAGAGAATTACTGGCCAGCCGATTGGCGCCATGCACACCGGTAGCTGCTGCTTCGCCGCACGCATACAATCCCGCTATATTAGTCTTGCCCCATAAATCCGTCCTAATACCGCCTATAGTATAATGAGCGGCGGGTGCAATGGGGATAAGTTCCTGCTCCATAGCAATATTATTACGAGCCAATTCAGCATAAACCTGTTTGAACCGATTCATCAGACACATTCGGCCCAAATGCCTGGCATCTAAAAAAATAGCTTTGCTGCGCTGACGCTGAGTTTCCTTTAAAATAGCGCGGGATACCACATCTCGCGGTGCAAGGTCTGCGCTCGCATGGTAGTTTAACATAAAACGTTCGCCTACAGCATTGCGCAAAAAGGCTCCCTCGCCTCTGAGTGCTTCAGTGAGTAAAAAAACTTTACCTGACAAAGTGGTAAAGGCTGTTGGGTGAAACTGCACAAATTCCATATCTGCAATTGCCGCGCCAGCTCGGTAAGCCGCTGCAATCCCATCACCATTAGAAGAAAGCGCATTAGTAGAACGCGCAAACAGACCACTGTAGCCGCCTGTTGCGATTACTACCGCGCCGGCCTTAAGAATAGCCAGCCTATTGCCTTCTTTAATAATACAGCCAGTAGTACTACCCTCATCTGTTAAAATATCAATAAGAAAAGCGTCTATTATACAGCAGATATTACTACGCTTGCTTACTTCGTTATCCAATAGTTCAGCAATATATTTGCCGGTATAATCATAATAGTGTACTACGCGGCTGCGTGAATGCCCGCCCTCACGTGTCAAATCAAGTCCCTGGTCATTATGGCTGAATACAGCCGATAATGACTTTAAATACTCCAGAGCTTTTGGTCCCTCGCCAGTTAAAACTTCTACAGCTTCCTCGCAGCACACTCCCTGGCCTACTCTCAGAGTATCCGCAATATGAAGGGAAATACTGTCATCAGCGCCTACTGCTACAGCCATTCCCCCCTGCGCTTTGTAGGTACTGCTCTCACAGCAGGGAGCTTTACTGACAAGCGCTACTTTTAGTTTTGGATCTATTGATAAGGCTGCCGTCATGCCGGCAATTCCTGCGCCTATTACAACTACATCGAATGTGCTATCTTCTGTTATTTCTTCATTAGAAACTAAATACTCTCTCATATTTTCACCCCAACATTCTCGTAAGAGCCAATCTTGCCTTAATAGCAAGCTCTTCTGTCACAGTAATTTCCGCCTGCCGTTGTTGCAGTGCGTTATAAATGCTGTGTAGTCTCGTTTTTTTCATATTAGGACATACAAGGCCTGGATGGAGTAAAAAGAACTTCTTGTCCGGGCAAGATTTGGCCAAGCTATGCAAAACCCCCAGCTCTGTGCCAATTACAAAGGTCTTCTCTTTTGAGTTTTCCGCATAGCGGATAATTTCGGCGGTACTGCCGGCAAAATCGGCTGCCGCAACTACGCGCGGGGCGCACTCTGGATGAATAAGTATCTTGGCTTCAGGATACTTTTTCCGCACGGCTTTTATATTGTCAGGCTGGACTTTGGCATGTGTAACACAGCAGCCTTTCCATAATATCAGTTCTTTATCAGGCACTTGTTTGGCGACATAGTCACCCAAATTTTCATCAGGAATGAAAATTACTGTTTGGTCAGGTAACGCTGCGACTAGCTTTACGGCATTGGACGAAGTACAGCAGATATCACTTTCTGCTTTAACCTCAGCCGAGGAATTTATATAGCAGACAACAGGCGCATTTGGATGCTGTTTTTTTAAACTTCGTACATCCTCTGCTGTTATGGTATCGGCCAGCGGACATCCAGCGTCGCTTTCCGGCAATAATACCGTCTTGTGTGGTGAGAGAATCTTTGCGGTCTCAGCCATAAACCGGACGCCGCAAAACACGATTACTTCATTAGCAATACTTGCGGCGATTTTACTCAAATAAAAAGAATCACCAACATAATCGGCTACTTCCTGCACTTCATCTAACTGATAATTATGGGCTAAAATAACAGCCCCCTGCGCTTTTTTTAGTTCTTCTATCTTTTGTTTGAGTTCCATAAATGTATTCTTTCTCCCCTCAGCCTATCTCTTTTGACATGTACCTATTTTAACTCTGTGTAAAGACAGGTGTCAAGACACTGGTTAAATTTGCAAAAGGGTACGGCCTACTGGCAGCCCCTTAAGAAATTATGATATAATTTCAGTTGGTGGGGATTCAAATGCATCTTATGATATTTAAAGATTTTGAAAAAATGATTCAGTTATGAAAATTTTATTTTGATTCAGAGCAATAATAAAACCCTTCACCATTTAAAGTGAAAGGTTTAGATAAAAAATTTTTGAGGACATTAAAATAAACAATATAGGGGATGAGCTATTAGGTGGTAAGATTTGCGGTAATTGGTACTAATAAAATTACGGACAGATTTCTGGATGCGGCTAAACTGTGTAAGGGTTTTACTTTTGCGGCGGTTTATTCAAGAAGCAAGGAAAAAGCACGGCAATTTGCTGGTAAGTATAACGTTGCGTTAGTTTATGATGATTTGGAAGAACTGGCGGCAAGCAACGCAGTGGATGCTGTTTATGTGGCTAGTCCCAATAGTCTGCATGCATCTCAAGCAATTAAGATGTTAAAGGGCAGAAAACATGTGCTTTGTGAAAAGACAATTGCCTCAAACAGCAGAGAACTGTCAGCGATGTTCAAAACCGCCGAGGAAAATGGCGTTATTCTATTGGAGGCCATGCGCTCGGTTTTTGATCCAGGCTTCCAAGCAATTGTGGATAATCTTAGTAAAGTGGGCATGATTCGGCGAGTTACTTTCCAGTATTGTCAATATTCTTCCCGGTATGATAATTTTAAGCAAGGCATAATTGAAAACGCGTTTAACCCGGCTTTTTCCAATGGGGCGCTGATGGATATCGGGGTGTATTGCATCCATCCGCTTGTCAAGCTTTTTGGCCTGCCAGAGAAAGTATGGGGTAATGCTATTAGGCTGAGTAATGGCGTGGATGGCGCCGGAACCATTATGTTTAATTATGGAGCTATGCAGGGCGAGCTGATATATTCTAAGATTACCAATTCAAAATTGCCAAGCCAAATTCAAGGCGAAAAGGGCTGTATGCTCATTAAGGAAATTCCGGATATATGCGAGATCAGCATTATTTATAATGATGGTCAGCAAGAAAATCTTTTCATCAGTAAGTGTGAAAATAATATGTACTATGAAATTGAAGAATTTATTCGCCTGATACAAACTAAATCAAATGCTAAAGAGCATAATAAATACTCTGTCATGCAGATGGAATTTATGGATGAAATAAGAAAACAAACGGGTCTGATATTTCCGGCTGATAAATAGCTATGTTTGCAGTAACTGGAAAGTGACAACCACATGGAACATAAAGTTGTGTATGCTGGAGTATTTTTGTATGAACAATAAATTGATTGCTCAAGAATGGTTTCGGTATGCCGTGTAATAAGAAAAAGTGGGAATAGGAAATTTGTTTTGCGAAGCAAATTTCCTATCCCCACGCTTTTTTTATATCTCAAAAACAAAAGCCCGTAAATGCCGCTCTTTTATATGTCCAAACCCGCTATAAGCAGGTGGGCTTCTTAGATACGTTTTTGCCATCCACTCGAAGGTGGCTCGACAGCTGCGTAACATCAGAATCCCTAAATATTTGAGTAGGTTGGA
>JAJFUN010000027.1 GCA_021372375.1 Pelosinus sp.
AGCGATTTCTGTCCCATAAAATTATACAGTTCATTGAAGCAGTGGCGAACGATATCGAAAGTACGGAACAAGATACGCAAGCTGTTGCCGCGGCAAAACAGGAGGTTACTGCTACTATCGAAACCATTGCGGCCACTTCTGAGGAGACCAGTGCCATGGCTCAGAACCTGCAAAATGATATTATTATATTTCATGTTTAATGCGAAAGGAGACATATAAATGGATCATATATTTACTGTCAACGGCAACAAAGCCACATTAGCCTTAGCAGGCAAACTATACGTTCATGATGCCAGCATTATTCGCGATGAACTGGTAGAAAAAATAGAGACAGGTGTTCAGCAGATTGCTATAAATTTATCCGATGTTACCTATGTCGATAGTTCCGGTCTGGGTGTACTGGTAACAGTACATAAGTTGATCCAAAGGAAAAATGGCCACCTGAGTCTGAATGGTGTACATGGCATGGTAGAGGAACTGCTAAAACGCACACGACTGGACAAGATTCTATTCATTGAATGAGGGTGGATTGGTAAGTAAGATTTCCGCTTTGAATCTTAGGAAATTTCCATGCCCAATGTTGCTGGTATTGGATAGTTTACGGCAATTGGATTATATCGATTATCTTTGTGGAGTGTGATAACTTTAGAGTTTGAAAAGCAATGTATTTTAGTTGTTGACGACACAAGATTAAATAACCAAATCATGGTGGACATAGGGACGTAGGGATTTCTTTACCTAAAGAAAAAGAATAATAACTATAGTTCGGTTAAAAAGCAAAGCGACCAGATATGAATATAATTAGTGGGGGCATGTTGGCTGAAGCAACGAAAACAATATTCGGTGGTTTAATTGGCGGCATGGCGCACACTACCTGCTCAGCCAATATTGGACTGGCTTTGGCTACCGGAGCCACCAGCCGTGTTATTGCCTATGCTGCTGGTGGTATTTATATTGTACTGGCATTTTTCCCGAAGTTGTCTGTAATGTTTTCGATTATGCCAAAACCTGTAATGGGGGCAACTGTGATTGTGTGACCTTCATGCTGTTATCAAGAATTAAGATTTTTACATCCCGGATGATTGATACCAGAAAAACAATTCTTATCGGTTCAGCCCTCATTTTCGGAATGAGCGTGGATATGTTGCCAGGGGTATATGGTTTTCATTTAGCTTAGAAGAAACAAAAATAACAATATCTATTCATTTAGCAAAGGATATACAGCTGACTGGGGGGTTTCATTGTATTTTGCTTTTTCACTACGCAGTTTTTTCGCTATCTTTTTTTCAAGGAATTCATGAACAATGGCTTTTTGTGGACAATGATGATAGCATTCGGCACATAACAGGCAATAGTTGCCGTTGTCTACCCGTATCGCTTTACGATTTACAATTTTAATAAGATTAACAGGGCAATGTTTTTGGCAACTACCACAACCTGTGCAAATAGTAGGATCGGCACGAACTGTCCGGTATTTACTGTGAAAATAGTCTTGGTTTAGAAACTTTAATGCGACTTTATGCAGCAAAGAGGCATAGCTAAAGGACTGCCTAACATCTATATAGTTGCCGATACTCATTGTCTGTTTTAGGCGGGCAGCCATTTCGTGGGCGACAGCTTCTTCTTGCAATCCAGGCCTGCTTTCGTTAATTTTGAAGGGGAGGGTCTGTGATAATGAATGAAAAGAAGCCATTTTTACGCCCATAATATTAATTCGGTTGCCCGCATGTAGCAAAGATCCGGCTTCCTGCAGGGCTATACTGCTATGCAGGCCGCCGTATGTGACAAATGGGATAGCTAGTTTACCCCAGTTCTTGTCAGGTGCAGGCAGAGCCATTATTAATTTTTGGACATTGCCTTCTAAGTGGCCGGCATATACTGGTCCGCCAATGCAAAGCACATCATGGGGCTCTACGTTTTTTTGTAAGTAGTCTGGTAAGTCGTGGTTGTCGAATATTTCTTTTTGCCTGGTAATATTCAACAACTGTACTTGAATTGAATGTTCTTGTAGTGCCGCTTGCAGCATCTTTGCCGCTTGCAGCGTATGCCCAGAAGGGCTGAACACAATAATACAAATATTCATATTTTCATGTCCTCGCTTTGTAAATTAAGTTTTACTATACAGTTATACAGCTATTTCAGAATAGCGTTTATGGTTATGAATGTCCTTGTATCAAATTCTTACCTTTAATAGAGGGGAAATAGCCTGCGAGAAAGTTAGCCAGCAATCCGGATAAAAAAGGCATTATAATGTTGGAACACAGGAAGAATGTTGCTAATTCGAGATTTAAAAACGTGAAATAGTCAGGGATTCTCATAAAAGAAAATAATTTGCTGGATGTTAACAGAGCGACAATGAAACCGATGCCGGCACCACTGCGTGCAATTCCCCAAATCATTGGCAGCCCCAACGCCGGGTCACAGGGAATAAGAGCGCCAGCGCCTGCTGCAATGAGTACTCCGGTTATGCCGCTATTATTACCTGCCCATTTCGTAATAAGCTGTGGTGCAATCAAAGCGGTAATTACAGCTGTGACAAGAATACTTATTGCCACAGCTGGCAAAGCTTCCATTAGCGTAAAGGCTGATTTATTGATTTCCAGCGCAATTTTTTCGGGAGCCAAAACATATGCGACTCCCATTAATACAATTGTCGGTATTGCCATAACTAGGTAAACTAGCATCAGTCTGTTATTATTAGAGTTATTCCCTGCATTCGCCCTGTCTTTTTCGTTATGCACTAAAAGCAGCTCCTTTAAAATTGAGATTTGTCACATTACACCATAATATAGGCGATGATACCGCTTAATATGGGGATAAACAAATTAACTAGACTGCGCAGTAGGGTAAATCGCCACCCCAAAAGTGCAATTTCGGTAGGATAAAGAGTAACGGAAAATAGCGCCCATGATGCAATAAATGCGACCATTGCTCCGTAACCCGCGCCTGCTTTCGCTAGTCCTTCTGCAATCGGCAAACCGAAAAAAGGTTCACCGGGGGCAAGCGCACCGGCCGCACCGCCAATAAAAATGCTCTTTTTGCCAGCTTCGTTGCCGATAAACTTCATTACCGTTTCCGGAGGCAATAACGATGAAATGGCTGCTGACATTAGAATTCCGCATAGTATGAGTGGCAGTATCTGAATAATCAATGTAAGCGATTGCCGTACTTCTTCTGCAATTCGCTTTTTGCTTTCGGGGTTAATCACATCCGCAGTCTCCTTTGTTTATTATTTAGCAACTAAACAATTTAATTAAAATGAACCTATCTTTTCATACTCGCGACCAATATATCAAAATACTGACCAATGGCCTCAAGTTTTTCCTTATCCAATTCGCACAGGTATTTGTTTACAGGTTCATGCATCATCTTATGATACTGGCAATGAGCTTCATTAACACGTATGCCGGATTCAGTTACGTGAAAATAGACTTCTTTTTTATTACCAGGCATGTTGAATTTTTCTATTAGCCCTTTTTGTATCAACTTATTTACTACCTGCGTAATGGCTCCTTTAGTAATCCCCATAATTTGAGCAAGTTCACTGGCGTTTACCAGTTCATGATTGCAAATAGCCGACAAGGTGTGCAGTTCCGACTGGTAAAGCAATTGACCGGTTCCGTAATCATGAGGTTGTTTTGCGTTTTCATACATGGTATTGAAAGCGCGAATCATTTTTTCCACAATTAAATCTACATTATGCATATATTATCACCCACGTTTATTATATAGCAGCTAAATAATTATAGCAAATTACTATATAGTTCATAGTAAAGAATCTGCAAAACGTTAATGCGTTCAAAGATATATATTAACGCTCTAGCATCTTTTGGTTACAGGCTGATTCTAAATAATTTTTGGGCATTTAATGTGAATATGCTTTCAGTATTAACTATGACCACGTATGAGGACATAATTTTTAGATTTGGAAATTCATCTAAGAGACCGCTCAATATGAATTTAGTCATGGCAGTAAGCTCTCCGTATTGCATCGTTTAGCTGCTAAACAATGCGCTAAAAAAAAGAAACCCTAGCTTTGCATATAAAATCGCTTCCAACTAAGTGGTTTATTAATTTAATACAAAGTAGTTTTACCACTTATTATTGTATAGCAACTAAACATTTTTGTCAATTGTATTTTTTTGAAGGTAATATTAAAATTTCGCGGTTAATTGTAAAATGAGCGTCTTATAGAGCATATCACTATAGCGCGGTTCTGACGCTGGCCTACAACGTGACAAGCGAGGTCGAGGTGCATGAAGTCATGAAACTTGCCAAAAAGGCGGGTGCGGTTATCGATAAAGAGCCGCAGAAGGTTTTCTGGGGCGGGTATAGCGGATATTTTACTGACCCGAACGGCTATTACTGTGAGGTCGCATATAACCCTTTCTGGTCGTTCGACGAGAACGATATGCTGGTGCTAAATGATAACGAAACGAAGTAGTTCGAGAATATAAGCCCATGAAGGGAAGTGCTTTTACTACGGCATCCCTTCTTTTTTTATCACCATAAGCATACATTTTTATATAATCCACTTTTTATAGGCTAGTATTACGTGTCAAATAGCTTAATGGCATAGGGGTGAGACTATTATGCAGCAGCGTAAAAAGGGGAAGCTACAAAAGCTTGCCGGTATACTTGATATTCCCGAGGATATTGTAATGGATTTGCCGCGCATTACCATGCTTGGCAATATGCAGATATTAATTGAAAATCATAAGGGGATTATTGAATATACTTCGTCAATCGTACGGATTAAGATAAATAAGGGTACTCTATTAATCAGCGGCCAAAACTTGACGCTGGGGAATTTACAAATGGAACAAATCCTTGTAGAAGGTACAGTGGAGGAAGTTAAATATGAAGTCTAACTTTATAAATTATCTTAATGGCTATGTAAAAATTCGAATTTATGGTAAAATGCCAGAGAAGTTTATAAATTTATGTACAACAAATTATATTATTTTATGGAATATTCATAAGGAAATGAGCGGCGAAAGTGTTATTGCTACCATACGGTTAGCTGATTTTTTTAAAATAAGACCGATTGTAGCAAAAACCGGTACGCATATTTGCGTTCTAAGCTATGGTGGAATGCCGTTTCTGATTAAAAAACTCAAGCGCAGAAAAATGCTGCCTGTTGGTATACTGTTATTTGTTATGGTGCTCAATATATTATCATCATATATTTGGTTTATTGATATTATAGGTACCAAACAGCTGCCGCCTGAGCGAATTAAGGAAATTGCGTATCAATATGGCATAAAACCGGGAATAATGAAAGATACCATTGATATAAAAGCAATCGAAAATAAGATGCTCTTAAGTTTACCCGAAATTTCCTGGATCGGCATTAATTTTATCGGCACACATGCCTCCATTGAAGTTGTTGAAAAAACCATGCCGAAAATACAAGATAAACTACCGGCCGATATTATCGCCGGCAAAGATGGTATTATTGTAGAGCTCATTGCTTTAGCCGGGCAGCCTATGGTAAAGGCGGGCGATACCATAAAAAAGGGAGATGTTTTAATTAAAGGCGTTACCCCTGTTGTTACGCCGCAAAATGCAGAGCAAACAAATGAGCAGGCCAAAGCTGTCCCCCAGCCGGTAAAAGCAAATGGTATCGTAAAGGCCAGAGTATGGTATGAGGGTTATGGGGAAGAGAGAATAAAGAGCCTTGTATATACCAGAACCGGCAGAGAGTGTATGGCTATTACTGTAAAGTTAGGTGCAAAGGAGTTTCAGCTAAAAAAAGCACCAGAGCAGCCTTATGATGCGTTTGAAGTGGAAGATATACATAAAAGTCTGGATTTCTGGAGGAATAGTTTGTTCACTGTCGAATCTATTATAAGTATATATCATGAGCTATGGGCTGAGACACAGGAGATCACGCTGGAAGAAGCACGGGATAAAGCCAGAAACAATGCTTTGTTAGTGCTCAAAAACTCCATTCCGGAAGCAGCTTATATTTTAAATCGTAATACCGAAGTTTTAAAATCATCAGAGCCTAATCTGATTCGCATAAAGGTTAATATTGAAACAATCGAGGATATTGGTCAAAATATGGGCAGTAAGTAATTTTTTTTACTACTTTAAGGAGGTTTCTCTTGCAATTGTCATGCAGTAATACAGAGCTAGGTAATATAGAAAAAAGAGTTATTTTAACTGATAATCTGGAAGCAATGGCTCTATTTGGGCGTCATGATGAAGTTTTACGCTTGCTTAATGAACAGTTTAACAGTAAAATAACAGCACGCGGCAATGAAATAGTTATTAGCGGCGAAGCTGGTGAAGTTTCTAAACTCCTTAGATTATTTGAAGAATTATTATATTTGTATCGGAGCGGTAATGCTATTACGATGCATGATGTTAATTACAGTATACGCATGCTTAAGGAAGGAAAACTGGAAACACTGCATAACATGTTTTCTAGTTCGATTCTAGTTACGGCCCGCGGCCGCCAGATTCGTCCTAAAACGCTCGGCCAATTCTTGTATTTAGAGGCAATCCGGCAAAACTTTATCACTTTTGGCATTGGTCCTGCGGGTACAGGGAAAACATATCTAGCGGTAGCCATGGCGGTATTATATTTAAAAAATAAAGAGGTTGAACGGATTGTCTTGACCAGGCCGGCCATTGAAGCTGGTGAAAAACTGGGCTTTCTGCCAGGTGATTTACAAGATAAAGTCGATCCCTATCTAAGACCTTTATATGATGCGCTAAGTGATATTTTAGGTACTGAAACTTTTGAAAAATATATGGCCAAAAATATTATTGAAGTCGCGCCGCTGGCTTATATGCGGGGACGGACACTCAATGATTCTTTTATTATACTGGATGAAGCACAAAATACTACGTCCCAGCAAATGAAGATGTTTCTTACAAGGATGGGTTTTGGTTCTAAAATGGTGATAACCGGCGATGTTACGCAGATTGATCTGCCGCACTGCAGTGCCTCAGGCCTTAAAGCTGTTCAGCAGATTTTCACTGGGGTCAAGGGTATTTCTGTAATGAATTTAACCGAAAGCGATGTTGTCCGGCACGAGATTGTCAGTCAGATAATCAAGGCCTATGAACAATATGAAGCGCTCAAATAGGAAGGACTCAGCCATGATAAAATATAAAGGGATATCCGCTCGTGATGGAGTGAAGATGGATGATATCAATGAATAATTATAAGTTGCGTGATTTTTTTATGCAGCCGAACAGTGTATATTCTCGGCTGGTTGTGCGGCGTATTGTGCTGGGGCTGGCATTTTTCCTCTTGTTTACCGTTTCTTTGTCGGCAGAGTTTATTTCGGACAAAGTATCCTTAGCAGTTGGGGAAGTGAGTGACCGGGACATTGTGGCGCCCCGCACCGTATCTTATACTGATTCAATTAAAACCAAAAAACTAGAAGAGAAAGTTGTAAACAGTATCGCCAACGTATATGATTTAGACCTAGGCGCAGCTGCTAATGCCGAAGAAAATATCGCAAATGTTTTCAAGATTACCCGCAATATTTTAGTAGATAAAGCCAATGTCAATGATGAACAAAAAGCCGATAAGTTGCAAAAAGAGTTGGCTGTTTCGGTGCCGAGTGCGGTGGTGACGGCTTTGATTCATCTTGATGAGCAAGATCTGACTAAAGCGGAAGAACAGGCCAAGACTATTTCACGTAAATATTTTCAGCGCGGCATCAGGGAAGACGATTTGGATTTGGTAAAATCCCAGGTTATCGCTGATATTGATCAATTAAAGCTAAATAAAAATGTGGCGACAATTGTGGGAGGCATAACGCAGCCGCTCTTACGAGCCAATTTTGTCCTAAATGTCCGGGAAACCGAAAATCGCAAGAAGGCGGCGCTGGCTAGTCTAGATCCTGTGCAGGAAACGGTTAAAAAGGGACAAGTATTAGTAAGCAAAGGGGATCATGTAACTGCCGAACAGATTAAAATGATGGAAGAACTTGGACTTTACAAAGGACAAGCTAATGAAAAAAGAATTTTAGGGATTACCGTGTTTGTATTACTGGTGATGCTTGTAACATTAGGTTACTTATATCGGTTTGCCCGGCCGGTTTATGATAACGATTTGCAATTGGTGTTAATTGGCTCAATTCTTTTTATGAGTCTGTGGATTGGAAAATGTGCTCATAGTTTAAATAGTTTAAATTATGATTTCGTGGCCCCCATTGCGGCAGGGGCACTGCTTACGGCAATTTTGATTGAGGCTCGCTTAGGAATATTAATTAGCATTATATTAGCGCTGTTTATCAGCATTATTACTGAACATGATATACGCGCGGTCTGCTGCGTGCTGATTGGCAGCATGATTGGTATCTATAGTTTATCCAAGAAAGATCATGGACACAGTCTGACGCGTACCGGCATCTGGATTGCTGCCATAAATTTTTTAGTCATAGCTTCTACCGGCTTAATCGAACAAATTGACGGCATGGAGATTTTGAAAGAAGGCGGGCTGGGAATTTTAAGCGGTATAATTTCCGCCGTAATTACGACCGGTCTGCTGCCGTATCTTGAAAATGCTTTTAATATTACTACGGCCATAAAACTTTTGGATTTAGCCAAGCCCAATCATCCGCTGCTGCAGCGACTGCTGCTTGATGCTCCGGGGACGTACCATCATAGTGTGCTGGTCGGAAATCTCGCGGAAACAGCCGCAGAGCGGATTGGGGCAGATCCGGTTGTTGTCAGAGTCGGCGCATATTATCATGATATTGGAAAAATCAAGCGTCCTTACTTTTTTGTGGAGAATCAAGAAGGTATGGAAAATCCGCATGATAAAATTGCACCATCCTTAAGTACGCTGATTATTACATCCCATATTAAAGATGGTCTGGAATTATCTCGTGATTATAAGATTCCCAAGATTATTATGGATATTATTGCCCAGCATCATGGCACCACCCTGGTTTCCTATTTTTATAAGCGTGCGACCGAAAATGAACATAGCGAGTGTATTGTGGAAGCTGATTTTCGTTATGAAGGCCCGGCTCCGCAAACTAAAGAGGCGGCCTTAATCATGCTGGCTGATTCCTGTGAAGCGGCAGTACGTTCTATCTCTAAACCTAATGTAAACAGAATTGAAGCAACAGTACGCAAAATTATCAGGGAAAAGCTTAATGAAGGGCAGTTTGATAATTGTAATTTGACACTTAAGGATTTGGATGTTATCGGCGATGTATTTATTCGGGTTTTATCAAGTATGTTTCACACACGCATTGAATATCCCGATGGGATTAAGTAGTCACGCATAAGGAGATTTCTATATGGAAATAACAATTAGTAATACACAAAATAAAGTTTCAGAGGTAGAAACTTTAGAAAAAATTATCACCCAGGTTCTAGCAAAAGCCGCCGAAGTTTACGGTCTTGATGCGCACACCGAAGTGAGTATCGTACTTTCGGATGATGAGTATATTCATAAGCTCAATTATGAGTATCGCGGTAAAGACCAGCCGACCGATGTCTTATCTTTTGCCCTCAGCGAGGGTGAAGAACCGGAAATTATTGATGGTCCTACCGAAGTACTGCTTGGTGATATTATTATTTCAGTGGAAACTGCCATGCGGCAGGCTGCAGAGTACGGGCACAGTTTAGAACGCGAAATGGCCTATTTAACAGTACATGGCATCTTGCACTTATTGGGCTATGATCATATGGCGGAAGAGGAAAAACAGGAAATGCGTACAGAAGAAGAGCATATTTTAGGGCTATTAGGTATTGTGCGTAAGTAAAATTTTTATATAAAAACTAATTTAATAGGAGATAATAATAAATGAAAAAAGTTTCCAACGAGACTGCAGCATATAAATCAGGTTTTGTGGCAGTGATAGGCCGTCCTAATGTGGGAAAATCCACGCTTATCAATAGTTTACTGGGGCAAAAAGTCGTGATTATGTCCGATAAGCCGCAGACTACTCGCAATAAAATTTTGTGCGTATTAACGCAGGATGATGCACAAATTATGTTTATCGATACGCCGGGCATGCATAAGCCCAAACATAAACTGGGTGAATATATGATGCAGGCAGCCCAGAATGCTCTTTCAGAAGTAGATGTTATTTGTTTTGTAGTAGATGCATCAGAAGAACTAGGGGCCGGGGAAAAATTTATTTTAGAACGTTTAAAGGCTGTAAAAACACCAGTTATGCTGGTTATCAATAAAATTGATAAAATCAATAAAGAAAATCTACTGCCGATTATTGCTAGCTATAAATCCTATCATGATTTTTGTGCGGTTGTGCCTATTTCGGCGCTGAAAAGCAATAATCTTGAAAGTCTGATTACCGAAATTAAAAGTAAACTTCTGCCAGGGCCTAAGTATTACCCTGATGATATGATTACCGAGCAGCCGGAACGAATGATTATTGCTGAATTAATCAGAGAAAAAGTGCTTCATCTGACCCGCGAAGAAATACCTCATGCCATTGCTGTTGATATCGAAGAGATAACTACTCGTACTAATGAAGATTTGTATGTCAGGGCCGTTATTTATGTAGAGCGGGACTCGCAAAAAGGTATTGTTATCGGCGCTGGTGGTAAACTACTAAAAGAAATCGGGCAGGCAGCGCGCAGTGATATTCAGAATTTACTGGGCTCTAAAACCTATCTTGATTTATGGGTAAAAGTCAAAAAAGACTGGCGCAATAGGGATGGAATCTTGAGAAATTTTGGGTATGAATAAGTTTATAGAGCATTCCCTTCTGCAGACTGTTACAAAATGCACAGATGCTAGGCGCACCGGAAGCCGTGCCGCGCAGACGTACTGAGG
>JAJFUN010000036.1 GCA_021372375.1 Pelosinus sp.
AAAAAAACAAGGGCGGCATTTCAGTGCCGAGTTAACTCATTTCTGAGCAACTTACACCACGAGCCACACCCTTGTATTTATTTATTATAGCATATTTATACAATTCCGTGTGGCTCATCTCTCACAATTTCTATGGTAGACACCGAGTTTACCTTCAACTAAACAAAGAAAATCCTAACATATTTTGATTATAATGGCAGGATTTTATTTGTTTATGATAAATACTAATATATTGGAGATTTGTGAAAGGCTGGTTCCAAGGGGTAAATGATTATAAAAGGAGATTAGAATGGCTATATTAACACCTTGTTCTTGCGGAGTTATATATAATCTAAAAAGCGAGTTTGCCGAAAAATTGCTGTTATGTCCCCATTGTTTAGCAACGGTGCGTGTTCCCGCTATTGACAAGACCAAAGTTGAAAATAGCATGCACATTTTTGCTAATGATATCTTTCTATTGCGGCAAAGGCATTTTTCTATTTCTACCAAATACACGGTTAAAGACATTAATGGTAATGATATTGTTTTTGTAGAAAGGCCATCAAAGTATTTTTCGCGAATTATGCTAATTTTCGCCGCAATATTCGTGTATGAAGGCACTCGTAATTTTCCAGGGCTAATTCCTATGGTGCTAATTATATTTTATTTCATAAACATAAAGAGGGATATTAAATTTTACGATAATACCAACAAGGATACCTTATTACTTGAAGTTAGGCAGAATAACTGGTTTCAGAAAAAATGGATACGTTATACGCTTTATGATCATGGGGGAGTAATCTTAGGATCGTTCGAAAAAAACCGCTTTACTGATTTCCTCAGGAGAAAGTGGTGTTTCCGAACGCCTGATAATGCATTAGTCCTAACAGCCCAAGAGGACTCACTGGTTACTTCTTTACTGCGGCGAGTTACGGGATATTTTTTTGATTTTGCCATTTTAAGGACAAATTTTGTCTTCTATGCCGGCGGCAGTGAACAAGTTGTGGGGGAATTTAATAAGAAATTATCCCTATTTGATAGATATACCCTGGATATGACAATGGACAGGGATAAACTCATTGATGGCCGGGTTGCGTTGGCTTTAGGTGTTTTACTGGATACCGGGGAGGGGCGTTAAATGGACTCAGATATTGGTCTAGAAGAAGCAGTTGTGATAACTCGCGATATGATTGTTGAAATACCCGCTAAAGGCAGTGAAATCAAAAACAATAAAATAACTTTTGAAAAAAACATGTCACCCTTTCCGCTGTTTATTTTGGCAGTAATCTTGCTCAATATTAGTTTGTTTGCATTTGAAATTTCGACTGGGGCGTTGCTGGGGGGAGATGCACTACTGCAGGCAGGGGCCCTTAAGCGCGAGCTTGTTTTACAAGGCGAATATTGGCGGCTAATTAGTAGCAGCTTTTTGCACGGCGACAGCACGCATTTATATAGTAACCTTATTTTTTTATACATTCTAGGTATGGCTGCAGAGCATGCTTTTGGGCTCAAGCGAATGATTCTGATATATTTTACAGCCATTTTATCAGGCTCGCTTTTGAGCATGACGATGAATTCTGCAATAAGTGTAGGCGCATCTGATGCAATATTCGGGCTCATGGGTGCCTTAATCGTATATTTTAGGAAAAATCGCCAGCTGTTCAATCTTCGAGATGGGAATATTGGTATCTTTATTGCAATTATCGCGGTAATTCAAATCTTCTTTGGTTTTACAGATGCACATATTGATAATTACGCGCATATTGGCGGGCTTTTGGGCGGAGTAATGATTGCTCTCTTACTAAAGAATAAGTTAAGCACTAAAGAAGAGCAGTTACCGCGGATAAGTGGTCTCAGGAAAATAGCCATACTTTTTTCGCTTGCCGTAATATCTTTTATATGGCTGTTGGGGCAAGGCTATATTAATATGGTCATAGCCGAACTGAGCTTTTCAAACAAATATTTTAATAACGCAATTTCATATTCTTCCAGCGCCCTCAAATTTAATCCGCGCAATACCTATGCATACATTGTGCGTGGAAAAGCTTATGCCGCCCTAAACCAAAATGATAAAGCCGAGCAGGATATGGAGCGATATGTTGCCGCAAACCACAACCAAATAGAAGGGTATATAATACTGGCGAAATTTTTTAGTTCACAAGATAATTATGCCGCCGCAATTAAAAATTACTCTGAGGCCATTGCTATAAAGCCCAGCGTCGGGTTATATAATAGCCGCGGGTATATGAAGATTTTATTAGGTGAGTATGAAGATTCCCGCAGTGATTTTCAGGAAGTTATCAAGATTGATAATAAATATGCGCCTGGTTATGGGAATTTGGGGTTATTAGATGCAATAGCCGGCTCATATGATTCTGCTATCAAGCTGATTGATAAATCGTATGAATTAGATCATTCTTTGAAAGTGGTTAAGGAACTGAGTGCCGCACTGCAGGCCGAACAACACGGCGATTATTCTTCAGCAGTAAAAAATTATGAATCCTTCAGCAAAAAAACTAAGAATGAAAAAGGATGGCAGGCGGAATACCAGTTTGCCGTTAAGCAGATGAATATGCTTAACGCTAAAAACAATCCAAGTCATTTTCCATCAGCCCAGCTAATTTAGAACGTGTACAAGGGCTGCGGGGGATAGCGGGAGGGTCAGGCTTGGGGGATAGCGGGAGGGTCAGGCTTGAGGATTTAGTTTTTTGCAGGGCAATGAGGGCGGATTCCTCATTGCCCTTTTCTGCACAGTTATACATGATACGGAGAACCCTATCATTGGTAATGGCAAAAAATAGTAGGAATCCTGCCAAATTTTGTGGATTTGGCAGGAGTTCTTCTTTTTTTGAGGAAAGATGTTGATATAGTTAATAACTAATCGTATGGATTGACTAAGTGCATATGTGAGGTGACTATCCTGTTTGAGGATTATTCTTTATTAAGAAATCCATTAAATTTAGCAATTTTACCGTCACTTATAGTAGCGTGTTTTAATTATCTTACCGCGAATATTACAAAGGTTGGTTCTATTAAAGCTACATATTATGAAAAGCGCTTTCTAAATTTTTATCTTCCAGTATTTCAACATATTGAATCAAGATTATTCAGAGAAATTTCATACAATGAGGCTACCGAGTTCTATCTATATTTGGAAGAAATGATTAAAGAGCACTATATGCTAATAAATGATAGGATTATAGATCGTCATTTTAATGAAAACTCACATTGAATCAAAAAGAATAAACTATGATTCAAAGAAACCTGAGTATCAGGAAGACTTTTACAGCATTTGTAAGCATCTTGATGCGGATATAACTTTCTTGCAAAATAAATTAGGCTTACCTACTCGTGGTTTTATTTATCGATTTAACCATAAGCAGCTAACATTGGCATCTCTCTTTCATGGAAGTGTCTTAGGAGAATTATTAAAATCATTTGTGATACCATATGTTCTTACTTTTTTATTAATCATTTTATCGTATAAATTAGGGCTTTTGGTCTAAATGGGACACGGGGACAAGTTGCCTATAACAAGAGCAACCTAGATTGTTTTAAATAGGAACGCTGTTTGTATTTCCGCGTCATTCAGAAGTATTAGGGTATTGATATGATACTGGGGGCTAGCGATATGAGTGACAGGAATTTTTTGAAGGATCTGCCGGGAAGGAACAAGGGGACAGGTCGATTTGTCCCACAGAAAAATGTTGTTAAGATGATTTCGTTGGGACAAAGTAATCTGTCCCCAGTGTCCCCCTGCAGGGACAGGGAGTTTGTCCCGGTATTTTCTCCAGTTTAGCCGGCTTAGGTGACAGAATGGGGGCAGGTGCAGTGTCTAAGACACTATACCTGTCTGCTTTTTTGTGAAGAATCGAGGCGCTGTGGTTAGGATTTTGTCTCGTGAGGAGCTTGAGACAGTTCTCTTGTCTCTTTATTTTTTCAAAAAGTATAAGATTTAGGAGAGGAACTTCCTGGGTTTTGGCGAATTTAGGGGAAGCGGTAGAACCGTCCAAGCTGCTTTTTTGAGAAATAGAGTAATGGATAAAAAGGATAAGGGGGGCTTATTTGACTAGCTTAGAATATCGTTTAATTGATGATCAGGGTCAGTTTCCGGTGCTGTACTATTATCAGGATATAGATGAAACGGAAGTTTCTGCTCGGTTTGTGTGTGACTATTTTGTAAAAGATGCGATAGTGTACGAGCGGCAGTCATGTGCCATGGAACCATTAAACTATGTTATTTATGTTAAAAGGAGCCAAGAAGTAGCCTTGGCTGATAGTTCCCTAGAAAAGCCAAGAAAAAACATTCGGATTGAAATTAGGCATTTTAGTGCAAAGACTGAGGAGTATCCTGTATTATTTTCCTATGAGGTTAAATACAGCAAAGAAGCTTTACTATATTTACAAAGTGATTACTTTATGTGGAGTGGGGAAGAATGGGAAAAAACATCGGCTGAGCTTGACGAAGATCGGATGGTTTATGTAGTTTATGCTAAACCTGTCGAGGTGAATGATTAAATGGATAAGAATAAACCAATATATATCACGAGAAATAAACCTGAGTCAACTTCCTTTATCAAGAGCAAGACCGGGAAAGTAGTTGGCCTGTTTTTAGCGGGAACGGTAGCAGTATCCGGGTACATTTACCTGCAGGAGAACGAAGATAAACAGGATGGGCAAAATGCCAATGGAAGCGGAGGCGGAGGCGGCGGTAGCGGATATCATTCCTATAGCTCAGGGAGCAGTGCTAAAAGTTCAAGCGGCGAAGGTATTTCATCAGGCAGTACGGCTAAAGGCGGGATTGGCAGTAGTGCCGTAGGTGGTGGGGAATAGCATATGAATTATCAGGCAGCACGGGATACTATTTATACTCCGCTTCGGGATGAGGGGATTTTTACTTGGGATTGGATGTATGGCAGTGAATATGCTTTGGCAGCTATTTATTCGATAGCACAAGACGATAAAACGGAATTAGCTTATGCTACG
Organism: Pelosinus sp.; assembly: GCA_021372375.1. Taxonomy (GTDB): domain Bacteria; phylum Bacillota; class Negativicutes; order Propionisporales; family Propionisporaceae; genus JAJFUN01. Next base: position 4,966 of record JAJFUN010000036.1, read on the forward strand.
GAGCAGTTAGGCAAAATATTTTCCAAAATGGTAACTGCAATCCAACGGATGGACATGCCAATTTTTCGGGAGCTAGGTATACCTGATGCGGTAATTAATGCTTCGCGTATTCACGTTCTTGGTGCGGCGGCAACCCTTATTGGTCGGTTTGATTTTGCTAAAACAAAACGGGGATGGAAGATGCTGGAGTTTAACAGCGATACACCTGGCGGTATTGTTGAATCTTTCTATGTCAATGGTCAAGTATGTGCTTATTATGGCAAAGAAGATCCGAACCACGGTATGGAGAGCGAGATAAAAAAGGCTTTTGCTGAAATTATCGGACGCTATCAGGAATTAGGCTATCCTACGGCACACGTAGCGTTTTCAGCGCTTGACTGGCATCAGGAGGATGCCGGCACAACACGGTATTTGCTTATGAAGTCCGGACTTAGCGCCGATTTTGTGCCACTAAAGGATTTACGTGTCTATCAGGACAAGTTATGCGCGTTATGTGACGGAGAATTCTCTCCTATTGACTTGCTTTACCGCTTGCATCCTTTAAGTATGCTTGGTGACGATGTTGATGCTGATGGTTTTCCCACAGGCCAGTATGTGCTTAGACTTGTGGAAAGACGAAAACTAGGCTTGATTAATCCGGCGTCAGCCATAGTATCGCAAACCAAGGCCCTGCAGGCTTTAATATGGAATCTGCATATTGTAGGTGAGTTTTTTACTTCGGAGGAACAGGAAATTATAGCGGCTTATATGCTGCCGACCTATTATGAAAATACTTTTTTAGGACAGGCAGATTATGTTGCAAAACCTATTTTAGGTCGCGAAGGGGGTAATGTGAGCTTATATCATGCTGACGGAGAGTTGTTGGAAGAAGAGTTGGAAGGGCGATTTATCAAGCAGATGATGGTGTATCAGCAGATGGTAGACTTGGAACCTGTTACTGTGCCAACGCTCGGCGGCTGCTATTCAGGCAGACTTTTATGGGGATCTTTTATAATAAATGGGAAGGCTTCTGCCATCATCGCCCGGGTTGGCGGTCGTATTACTAACGACATGTCATACTTTTTGCCTGTGGGAATGCAAGAAGGAGGTTAAGAATTTTGAATGTTCAATTGCCTAATATAATTAACTTTTTAATGTATCTAATTACAGCTATTCCGTTACTGGTCTTTGGTATTTATGTGTTTATTCGTACCACGCCTTATGATGATTTTGCGATAATTCGGTCTGGGGGAGAGGTAGAAGATGCGGGCCACGTTGATGCGGCAATTGCGACAGCCTTAGATATCGGGGGAAAGGTTTTAGGCTTAACTTTGGCAATAGCCTCAGCTATTTGTCATGCCGTTAATATTATGGATCTTTTCCTGTGGGGCATTATCAGCATTATTGTTGAAGTATTGGTGTTTTGTTTGCTGCGCTGGATAGTGCCGTTAAACGTAATTGAGGAAATTCCTAAAGGGAATATTTCGGTTGGTATGTTTTCGGCAACGCTTAGTACTGCTAGCGGGCTGTTATTGGCAGCACTCCTGAGCTATTAGGGGGCAACTCAGGGACATGGGACAGGAACTTTGTCACACTCAACAAATGTGGCGAAAATAGTAGAACTCCTGCCAATTCATATAGGATTGGCAGGAGTTTTGTGTGTTTTTTAGCATGAACAATACGGCTATAATATTAATGCGATATGCTGATTACAGGTTGTCAGTAAATAATCCTTTGCGTTCTTATTTAGGAATAGCTTGGGGTCAGGTATGAGGATTTCCACTCTTTCTAACATAAAGTATCATTAAATTATAAGAAACAAGGAATAAAGAAAAGAATATGCGTTTATATAAAGGAGGTCAATTACATATGAAAAAGTTATCCAATCTCGAAGAACTGCGTGCTCGGCTGCATGCTTTAGCAGCGGCGAAGAATTTTAATATGCAAGATCCGGATGTTCTTTCGCTTAGTATGGAATTGGACCTCTATATCGTCGATTTTCAAAAAGCGCAACAACGATTAATCAGCGAGCTGTATGTCAAAGAAGCCTAATTTCTAGAAAAGTTAATTATCTGATTTTCTTTTGAATAGTTGGTAAATGAGACATATTGAACAGATATATCGGGCGTTTAAGATTAGCCGGGGAGAACCGTACCATTGGTAATGGCGAAAAAGTAGAACTCCTGTCAAATTATCCCCAATTTGGCAGGAGTTCTTTTTTATATGTGGAATTTGTAAAATGTAATATTTAAACGTCAGGAGTGAGGGGGATGCCTAGAAAAGTAAGAAGTGACTGCACTGTGGGAACTTTTGAGAAAAAGAATGGATTGCACCCGGAACTATCCGAAATTCGGATGGAGGAGATATTAGAAGTGACAAAAAAATTGGAACAATACGAAAAGAAAATGAAAAAAGCAAGTGAGATTAAACTAAGCAGAGCAGAGCTTGGTATCAGGCTTGAGTCATTGTAAAAATTGAGTTATAGGTATATGAAAATAACTCAATAATTAAAGCCTGAAACTAGATTCGTTCCCCTTTTGCGTACTGAAATTAGATACCAAGGAGGAAAAATGGACATACTCCCCAAAATAGATTATAAAAAGCAAAATTTTATATTTGATAAACAAACAGGTTGTTGGAATATTGAAGATGAATCAATATACTTTGATATAATAAAATACAATTTTCCTGATAATGCTGGTTGTACTCCCTTTAGCAGGAATTTATATTATCATCATTTTATTGACGCAAGTGGATTTACGTTTTTGGGAGAATACGATGATTTTAAAAACCCCTATAAAAATGAAAAAGTTCAGGCGGTTATTCCGATGGGGTATAAATCTATTTTAATTTTTGAGCGTGCTTACTTATATGAAAATGGAGAGTTAATACTTGAACGTAATTTGCCTCGATTAGATGATACGAGAGACACTAATATCGGAAAATATGTTGTCCACAGCAATAAACTTCAAAAGTACTATATACCTTCTTGGAAGGACGACTTAATTACTTATCAAATTAAGGTGAATTCGGACGATAAGTTGAGTACAGATACTATGGAAGATGTGAGAAGTGCTCAAAAAATTGCAAAGGAATTTTCATTGAAAGAAAACTCTAGATGTATTGTTAGCCGTATTATTGAATTTGTGTCTTGGCATTAAAAAAGAAAACCATGAAACAGGGGGACAAGCAGCTGTTTCACTTCTTAATTCAATGATATTCGGAAAGGAATGATTATAATATTTCGAGATATTTTTTCAATTAACGGTAGACTAAACAGAAAGAGATTTATTTTATATTGGGTACTAGCTTCTGTTTTACCAATGCTAATAATGCTGTTACTTTACTCTCTTGAAAGAATATTTTCAATATCACAAAGTGTGATTGGACTAATCGTAGCAATTAGTTTTCTAGCTGGTTTGATAGCACATATTTGGTTAGCGATTAGACGATTGCATGATCTTGAACGACATGGTGCAATGGTACTAGGGTTATTTATCCCAATAATAAATATTATATTATACTTGTATTTGTTCTTTATTAAAGGAACTGTAGGTTATAATTATTATGGAGTGGATCCTTTGGAAGGAATATAAAGTGCGGGAGCTCGGTGTCAGGATTTAGTTATTGTAAAAATTGAGCTATTATCTATACAAATAGCTTAAGGATAAATAACTCAAGTCTGAACATTTCTCTTGTTTTGACAATAACGCCAGCAATGGTTATTTGCATCAAATAACTAAAAAATGTCAAGGGGACGGGGTTATAGACACCAGCTGTCAGTAACTCCGTCCCCTTGGCATGTCAGCCGGCTCAGGGGACACAAGCGCCACAAAACCGCAAAGTATAGTTGAATTTTCAACTATACTTTGTTATTATAATTACAGTTGAACTTTCAACTAATTTATTTGGAGGTGATTTCCATCATAAAACTGGACAACTATATTTTACGGGAAATCGGCATGCTTTCTCGCTGTATCCATTCCATAAGCGACACCAAATTTAGAGAATTCAATTTGCAGAAAGGCCAATTTATTTTTCTGACAAGGGTATGTGAAAATCCCGGCATCAATCAAATTGATTTGTCTAACCTTTTAAAAGTAGATAAAACTACAACAACCAAAGCTATACAAAAATTGATTGATGCAGGCTACATTCGCAAAACCAGAGATGATCTCGATAAAAGAATGTGGCGTTTATATGCAAATGAAAAGGGATATGAACTATACACGCTAGTTATTGGTGAGGAAAACCGTAACATTGCCGCTTGCTTTGCTAATTTCACCGAGGGCGAAAAAGAATCCGTGCTGCTATTAGTAAAAAAGCTGCGCGAAAATATTGAGAACAAATGGAAGATACTTAAAAAGGTTTAGGGAGGTTATATTATGATCAGAAAAGCCCATTATACCGATATAAAAGAAATCATGAATATTATCAGAGATACCGTTGTTGAAATGCATTCTGACGGTAATACTCAATGGGATGAAACCTACCCCCAAGAAAATGATTTTTTAAAGGACATTCAAAAAGGTGATCTTTATGTATGCGAACGTGACGGGAACTTGGTGGGATTTGCCTGCATCAACAAAATTGAACCGCCTGAATACATGGGCTTACCTTGGTCTAAAAAGGATACTGCCATGATTATCCATCGCATGGCAGTTTCTCAGTATTATCGCAGAAGCGGAATTGGCACAGAGCTAATGGCCTTTGCCGATCAATTTGCCGTACAGAACAATGTGCAGTACTTAAAAACCGATACTTACTCTATCAATACGAAGATGAATACCATGTTTTTAAAGTGTGGCTATAAACGGGCTGGTGAAATGATCTTCCGCAGCAAGGAAAAACCCTTCTATTGCTATGAGAAAGTATTGAACAAGCGCTGATAGCAAGTTAATAATGTTTTTTGCTAGCTAAGATAGTGCTTTTTTTATCCTGTCATTATTTCGTCATAGATTTATAGCATACTAAGGACATAAACATAAAGGAGGGCTCTAGTATGTATCATCATTTTCCGATTGGTATGATATTTTTCGGTGCAATCTATTTAGGGGTTGTAGCAGGATTTATGTATATATTGTTTAGTATGTCTACGTCGCTGAAACGAATGGCGGATCGAATGGATTGGATAGGTGAAAAGGTGGGAAAAATGCAAAGTTGTATAACTGAATCCAATAAAAGTGAAGTTTTAGAAGAAGTAAAATAAATAAAGTCGTTGCTGTCGATATACTCGATACGGAGATCGATATCATTGCTAACGGCAAAGAGAGAAGAACTCTTGTCAAAATTATGGTAATTTTGCAGGAGTTCTTTGTGCATTTAGGGAATAGAAATATTTGCTTAATTTTAAAACCATAAGACAAGAAACTGTTATTTGACTGCGCAGAGTAGGGGCGGCGGATATGAAAGGTGGTTATCATATGATGGCAATCGAAATTCCGCGCCGGTTGCTGCCAAGCGAGCCTTTCAAGTGGCAAAAGAAGCAGTCAGCAGATACTACAATCACAAGCGCTTACGACATGGACAAAGTTGAGGCCGAGAAAGTGCGTCAGCAAATTTTAGCCGAAGCCGTAAAAAATAATTGGTTTATTGGTGGCGCACATATTGTATTTCCTGGTATCGGAAAAGTGCAAGCGGTTGGTGGTGAATATAGCTTTGTACCGCTCCATTCTCCAATATCACTTGCTATTTATTAAAGAGATATTGTAAATTAATAATTACTATCAATTAATTTACAATATCTATTACAAGTGATATAATATGTTTAATAGAAAAAACTTGTGGGGTGAATAGTATGGGAAAGCAGTTTTGGGAAGCAGTCAAGGATAGGAGAACCTTTTATGCGATTAGCAAGGAGGCGGTTGTCAGTGACGAACGTATTCAAACGCTAGTCGAAGAGGCTGTTAAATATACACCGTCTGCTTTTAATTCGCAAAGTGCACGTGTCGTAATTCTTTTAGGAAAAGCGCATGATGAGCTATGGGAAATTACTAAAGCAGCCTTGCAGAAAATCGTGTCAGCTGAAAATTTTGCGGCTACGGCGGAAAAAATCAATTCATTTCAAAGTGGCTATGGTTCGCTGTTGTATTTTGAAGACATGTCAGTTGTTGCAGGTCTTCAGGAGAAGTTTTCTACATATAAAGATAATTTTCCAATTTGGTCGCAGCAGGCCTCAGGGATGTTGCAGTATGTAATATGGACAGCCTTAGAAGCTGAAGGCTTTGGCGTTTCTTTGCAGCATTATAATGAACTTATCGAGGCAGAAGTCAAGAAGGTATGGGATATTCCGGATAATTGGAAACTTATTGCGCAAATGCCGTTTGGTAAGCCTGTTTCTGCGCCGCAGGCAAAGGAGCTTCAGCCTGTAGAATTCAGGGTGAAATTATATAAATAGAAGCTTGGTATCAGGTATGAGGATTTAGTTTTTGAAGGGTAGCGAAAGGGAGTATGCAAATGAAGTATTTGGTTACAAGTTTCATATTAACGGCTGCATTAGGTATACTGTTTTCGGGTGTTTCTTATGCTAAGGATTCTGAAGCAGTGCAGGAGATTTCAGTGGAGGAAGCAATGCAGGCTTGGCGCAAGCAAGAGGTTGTCTTTGTAGATGTTCGTACAGTTGAAGAGTATAAACAAGGTCATGTGCCTGGAGCGGTTTTGCTGCCTTTAGCTGAATTGGAAAATAGGATTGATGAAGTAACTAAGGAAAAAAAGGTTTTTTTAATATGCCGCAGCGGCAATCGAAGTGGTAAGGCCAATATAATCCTTCAGAAAAATGGATTTGTTAATACGTACAGTGTTCATGGGGGAATGTTGGTATGGCAGGAAGAGGTTGAAAAAGAAGAATAGGGACAGCTAAAACACGTAAACGCGGAAACAAAGGGTATGTCCTATTGTTTGTGGATAAATCATAGTAGATATTTTCAGGGCAATGAGTGCAGCTTCATTGCCCTCTTCTGCGCTGTTTGACCCGATATGGAGAAGTGTATCATTGGTAATGGCGAAGATAGAAAAATCCTGCCAATTTATATAGGATTGGCAGGAGTTTTGTGTGCTCTTAAAGCATGACCCATACCGCATTATAGTATTAATGCGATATGCTGATTCAGGCTGTAAGCTAGGAATATCCTTCGCGCTCTTATCTAGCGCGTCTAATAACGGCATCGTGTGCAGCGACTTTCAGTGATACTTTATCAACTTTATTTTCTATGCGGGTGAGAGCTTCTAGAATTCTTTGGTTTACATCCAATTGCACTTCGCGGGCATCAAAGAGAGCGGTAATTTTTTCTCCTTGCTCATTTTCTATTTTGGTAATGGAATTGTGAAGTGCGGGGAGACGTTCGTTTTCTATTTTGGTAATGGCATTCTGGAGCACGGGGAGGCGTTCAGTTTCTATTCTGGCAATGGAATGCTGAAGCCGGGGTATTTGTTCATTTTCTATTTTAATAATAGAATGTTGGAGTTCGCGTTGGCCTTTACCTAGTTCGGTTAGTTGTTCCATGACAAGCTTTTGGAATTCCTCATTCGTCAAGATACTTCACGACCCTTTCCCTTTTCTGCTCAGATGGATGTTGGTGCTATATATTTAAGTTTATTATATGTTATACTGGGCAATATTAAAATATGTATTATGAAAATGTTTAAAATTAGTTCAAGTCGCAGGGGAGCGTAGTAACATACTCAGATATGAATTGCACAGAGACGTTATAATTGTATAAAAACTGATTGACAAAAGAATTTTGGCAGGGTATATTGTAGCTAATAAGATATATTGAAACCGATGATTAAGAAGAGTAAGCTTTGTGCTGGTTACTAGCAGAGAGCTGCGGGGGGTGAAACCGCAGCAGGGAGGCCTTAGCTGAATGGACTTAAGAGGGCAGGACGAACAGCATTTGCTTACTAGTACCTGACGGGAGCTTCACCCGTTAATGAGGAAGTGCATATCATAGTGTATGTAAAAGAAGAGGGTGCGTTTTCGCATCAATTTGAGTGGTACCGCAGAAGTTTAGGCTTTTGTCTCAGTGAATTGAGACAAGGGTCTTTTTTATTTATCAGAATGCAGATAATTGAAGGGAGCGTTTACAATGATAAAGAAAATTCCGCACAGATTATATTTAACTGAGGATCAGATGCCGACACAGTGGTACAATTTGCGTGCAGATATGAAGGAAAAGCCAGAAGCCATGCTAAATCCGGCAACCGGCAAGCCTGTACAGCCAGAAGATTTATATCCGGTATTTTGCGAAAAGTTGGCTCATCAGGAACTTGATGATACGACCAGATATATTGATATACCTGATGAGATTTTGGAAATGTACAAAAATTACCGGCCTTCGCCCTTGTGCCGTGCTTACAATCTAGAAAGGGCTTTGGAAACACCAGCAAAGATTTACTACAAGTTTGAAGGAAATAACACTTCCGGCAGCCATAAATTGAATTCGGCTATTGCGCAGGCTTATTATGCCAAGGAGCAGGGGTTAAAGGGGCTTACGACAGAGACCGGAGCAGGTCAGTGGGGAACAGCTCTTTCAGAAGCTTGCTGCTATTTCGGGATTCCCCTCACTGTATATATGGTAAAAGCCTCCTATGAGCAAAAACCTTTTCGTAAATCAATCATGGAGACTTTCGGCGCAGCGGTAATTGCCAGTCCCAGTAGCACCACAGAGGCTGGCAGAAAAATCTTAGCCGAAAATCCGGACACTACAGGCAGCCTTGGCTGTGCAATTTCGGAAGCGGTAGAAAAGGCTGTTACTACAGAGGGTTATAAATATGTGTTGGGTTCTGTACTGAACCAGGTACTTCTTCACCAGTCCATTATCGGGATGGAAAGTGCTAAGGCTATGGAAATACTAGGAGAATATCCTGATATAGTGATTGGCTGCGCAGGCGGTGGTTCTAATCTTGGGGGCTTAATTGCACCGTTTATGAGGGACAAACTCACCGGGAAAGCTAGCCCGCGCATAATTGCCGTTGAGCCGGCATCTTGCCCCTCGCTGACAAGAGGAAAGTTTGTATATGATTTCTGTGATACAGGAAAAATTACACCTATGGCCAAAATGTACACGCTGGGGTGTACATTCACGCCATCGCCTATTCATGCCGGCGGCTTAAGATACCATGGCATGGCGCCGATTATCTCCAAACTGTATCACGATGGATACATGGAAGCAGTGGCGGTAGAGCAGACCAAGGTATTTGAAGCGGCTACTTTCTTTGCCAAGTACGAAAGCATTTTACCAGCGCCGGAATCTGCGCATGCTATTCGTACCGCGATCGACGAAGCTATAAAATGCAAGGAGACAGGGGAAGAAAAAACCATTCTGTTTGGGTTAACTGGCACCGGTTTTTTTGATATGACAGCATACAATGCCTTCCACGAAGGAACAATGAACGATTACATCCCGACAGATGAAGATTTGCAGAAAGGCTTTGACAATCTGCCTAAAATACCGGGTATTCAGGAATAAATTATATAACGAAGGCTATGTAACTAAACGTTAATGAAAAGGAGCTGTCGCACTAAGCCTTTAAAAGCCTCCCCCTGTCGCTAAACGCGACATCCCCCTCGAAGAGGGAGACTAAAATTAAGAGCCTCCATCTCTGAGGGAGGTGGCGCAAAGCGCCGGAGGGAGTTCTTTCAGATAGGATTACAGTTAAAATGGGCTGTTCGCATTAGCAATATAACTAATGCGACAGCCCATTTTTTGTTACCTTATGCTTTGATGGCCCAGCGCAATTTAGCAGAGCGCGCCCGGCTATTGATATGACATTCTTCGGCGGAGGCCCGAATCGGATCTGGTGCTATTTCAGAGTAGACACCTTCACGTAAGAAACGCTTAAAAGATTTTTTGACGCGGCGATCTTCGCCGGAATGAAAAGTAAGTATGGCAACGCGTCCCCCTGATGCCAGGATACCGGGGAGTTTTTCTAAAAATTCATCTAATACTTCAAACTCATTATTGATATCAATTCTTAGTGCTTGAAAACAGCGTTGACAGGATTTTTTAATTTCATCTTCACTGATTTTAGGTACAAGTTTCAGAGCATCTCTAATGATATTTCGAAGAGCAGTTGTTGTCGAGATCCTAATACCTTTTTTTATGCTCGCCGTAATAGCACGCGCGATTGCTTCAGCATGAGGCTCGTCCGCATTTTCTATCAACATATATTGTAATTCATCGGTTGTCATTTTTTGCAAGCGGTTTGCTGCCGAGTAACCCATATCTGGATTAAGCCTTAAGTCTAGTGGTCCTTCCGTCTTAAAGGAAAATCCTCGGTCAGGATTGTCTATTTGCATAGAAGAAACACCTAAATCTGCCAATACAAAATTAAATAGCCCGGATTCGGCAGCAACTTGATCTATTTGGGCAAAGTTCATTTGCTTGATTTCCAAGATTTCGGGGCCATAACCAAGCCGCTCTAAACGAGCTTTGGTGCGCGGTAATTCAAAAGGATCTACATCAAGTGCATATAAACGCCCCTCGGAATTTAAACATTTAAGCATCTCTAAGGTATGGCCGCCGTAACCTAGAGTTGCATCTAAGCCGGTTTGTCCTGGTGTAATTTGTAGGAATTCCAATATTTCTTTAACGCAAATAGAAATATGCATACCGGCAGGCGTATTGCCCTTTTGAATAATTTTTGCCACATCATCAGCATATTTATCTGGCTCTAGTTCCTTGTACTTCTCTTTAAAATTCTTAGGGTGAGTGCCTTTATAGCGAATGCGTCGCTGATGCTTGGGCGCTTGCTCATCTAGTGTGTTATCTGGGCCCATTTGCTTCCCTCATTTTTATCATATTTTGTACTTTAAATTACATGATAGCAGATACAATTTATTAAAGCAACACCAACAAAGAGCGCTCAGGTGCAGGCGCTGCTGCTTCAGTGGTAACGGCGAAGATAGTAGATTTTCTGCTATTTTGCTTGTGCCTTGGCAGGAGTCTTGTGTGTTTTTAGGGAATGAAACAATTATAAAAGTGGCTAATTTTAGTGCGTGTGTCGAGGGAGGACAACCATGTCAGGAAAACTAATTATCATCGAAGCCGGCGACGGTAGCGGTAAGGCTACGCAAACAGCCAAACTGTATGAACGTTTAATTAAGGAAGGATATAAAGTTAAAAAGGTGGAATATCCCAATTACCAGAGCCAGTCTTCAGCCCTTATCAAAATGTACTTAAACGGGGAATTCGGCACAGATCCTGCGGCGGTGAATCCGTATGCGGCGTCGACATTTTATGCGGCTGATCGGTATGCCTCCTACAAAAAGGAATGGGAAACATTCTATCAAGAGGGCGGTATAATTCTCGCTGACAGGTATACTACCTCCAATATGGTGCATCAGGCCGTGAAAATCACCGATGCTGCGGTAAGAGAGAGTTTCCTTGATTGGCTGTGGGACTTTGAATTTAATAAAATCGGACTGCCTGTGCCGGACAGAGTAGTCTTTTTGGATATGCCGCCTGAATATAGCCTCAGCCTTATGCAAAATCGCGAGAATAAAGCAGGTACCAGTCAAAAGGATATTCATGAGCGCAATGCCGAATATTTAAAGCACTGCTATACAAGTTACCGCAGCGTTGCGGATAAATATGGCTGGCACAAGGTCAGCTGTGTGGCTGATGGCGGCTTAAAAAGTATCTTAAGTATACATGAAGAAGTGTATGATGCTGTAAGAGACATTATAAAATGAAAAAATGCAGATGGCGTTTAGCCATCTGCATTGATTTTTGTGATAAGATCCTGTAATACTTCATCAGCACGTTCGTGCTCAATTTGGCAGGTGCCGGCATTAGCGTGGCCGCCGCCGCCATACTCATACATAAGCTCACCGATATTCGTTTTGGAGGTACGGTTAAAAATCGATTTGCCAACTGTAAATACAGTGTTTTGTTTATGGAGTCCCCACAAAATGTGAATGGAGATGTTGCATTCAGGATATAGGGCATAAATCATAAATCGGTTGCCCGGATAAATAACTTCCTCGTCTTTTAAATTAAGCACAACCAGGTTTTTATAGGCTGTTGCACATTTGTATAATTGCTGCTTGAAAACTCTTTCATGCTCAAAGTAGAGTGCTACCCGTTCTTTAACATCAGGCAGATGCAGGATTTCATCAATACTATGGCTGCGGCAATGCTCAATTAGCTCCATCATTAAATTATAGTTTGAGATGCGGAAATCTCTAAAGCGTCCGAGGCCTGTCCTGGCATCCATAATAAAATTGAGCAAGGCCCATTTTTGCGGATTGAGTACATCTTCTTCACTGTATTGGGCGGAATCTGCCTGATCGACTGCGAGCATCATTTCAGACGAAACATGGGGGAAACGCTTTTTGCCGCCAAAATATTCATATACAACACGCGAAGCTGAAGGGGCATTAGGATCAATAATGTGATTGGCCGGATGACCTTTGATGCGAATTGTCTCGCTTAAATGATGGTCAAAGGACATATAGACACCCGGTACATAAGGTAAATTTGTGGTAATATCATTTTCAGTAACTTCAATTTTACCGTCTTGCATGTCTTTCGGGTGCACAAACTTAATATCATCAAGCATATTCATTTCTTTTAGCAGGACGGCGCAAACTAGCCCGTCAAAATCACTGCGTGTTACAAGGCGATACTTTTTTTGTTCTGGCAATTATCACACACTCCTTATCTGCAATATACCAATAGAATTCTGTAACTAGTACCTTTTTCCTGCTAAAAAATAGAATTGTCTGAGCAATAAAAAAATTTTTGGTAAAGCACTTTTTTGCAGGCTGTATTTTGCGATAAATATAGTATATAATGCATAAGGATATCTGTTTTTTGTATTGAGGGAGGAAATATGGGCAGTAAATTACGATTGATTTGCAGTTGGCTTATTATTATGCTTGCCCTACCAGCTGCTTTGGCGTGGGCCGAGCCACTGAGCGAATATAAAGAAGCGCGCAATATGTATATATTTGCTGCGGCTTGCCGAGCGTCTTACGATGACTTGATTGGTCATATGGCTGTAGCAGCGCTGCGGAGTCAAGGCTGGAATGTTGAAAAATTTTTTAAATCAAATAAAAATGCCAATGCTCGTTTTTTACTAGCGGTAAAAGCCCAGCCGGAAACCAATGAGCCTATGTACTTAATTGCTGTTAGCGGCACCGAAACTTTAAAGGATGTGATTGCTGATTTTAGCTTTAATAAGGTAAACTTTTTCGGGTCTACACTTGCAGAACTGAAAAAAAATGCCAGCAGTAAAGTGACTTCTCAGCAGGTGCCGCTGGTGCATTGGGGCTTTTTTCAATATGCGCTGGCTGCTTGGGACATAGATACTCAGGATAAAAAAATAGACGCATCGCATCAGCTAATCGAGGAATTAATGGAAAAACACCAGCGCAAAGTATATATGGTAGGCCATAGTCTGGGCGGCGCTGTTGTTACAGTAGGGGCCGCAGGCATGCTGAATGTGGGAATTGATTCTTCCAGGATTGAAGTAGTGACTTTTGGGGCGCCGGCAGTAGGCAATGCGGCATTTCGCCGTGAATTTGAACCAAAAATGCATCTTACCCGTGTGGTAATGCATGGTGATCCGATTACGCGTGTGCTGCAGGACGCGGTAGGGGGATATGAGCAGTTTGGCAAACAGGTCAATTGGAATACGGATAAAGCTTTTGGACAGGCTCATGATATGGCGCTTTATCTGGACGTAGCGATGAAAAACTATTATGAAAAGCGCCGCACGGCACAGAAAACTGGTGTAGTATCTTTACCACAAAAAGCGTTGCCGAATGCTGGGGAAAAATTTGTGTATGTATTACCGCTACAAAACCATTTGCCGCCGGAATTACAAAATGAATTTTCTTATATGGAGGAAGCCATAAAAGATACATATCGGGACAGAATGCCAGGCTTTTATCTGGCAGAAAAAGGCTTAGGCCGACAGGCCGACTTAAAAGCGGCCGCAGCGTTACAGTGTCAGTTGGTGGCAGTTCCCAAAGTACGGGCGTATAAACTAAAAAATGAGAGCGAAGGCTATATAATTGTCTTGGAACAAAACATCTATCAGGCGTCAAATGGTAATTTTGTCGGTATGCAAACATTTAGCAGCAGCACACGGAATATGACGCCGCTGGAGTCCTTTGTGCACAATACCGTAAACCTAGGAGAGCAAAGTAGCGAGTGGCTGTCAAAATAAAATGGATTATTTGCTTATTTCGTACAAAACAATTATAATTTAATGGGATATGATACTATTTTGGAAGGGTAGGGTCCTTGTGAAAATTGGCAAAATGGGCACTCTTAATCCGCCATTAATTACAGATCATGATAAAAATGGCAAGACGGAGAAAACGGGACAGAGTTTTTCGGCCGATCTTTTGAAAAGTCAGGATGATCATTATAAAGAGCGCTTAAATTCACTGCTTTCTCAGATAACCGAGCAAGGCCAGCGGTTAGGACAAGTACCAACCTATGCGGAACTCAAGAATTACCGGGAACTTGTGCGTAGTTTTATCGGGGAAGCAGTGGGGCGAATGTATACGCTGCAGTCGCAGGCTGGCTGGGATCGACAGGGGCGTCAAAAGGTATACACAATTATAAAAAAAGTGGACAATACTTTAGTGGATCTGACGGAAGATGTGCGACAGGGCCAGTCGAAACAACTGGACATCATGGCTAAACAGGATGCCATTCGGGGAATGCTGGTTGATTTGTATACATGAACGATCTATTAGAATGGAATAGTGTCATTGGCCAGGGAAAAACTGTCCAAATACTGAGGAATATGCTCTTCACAGGGCGAATGCCGCATGCTTTATTATTTGTGGGGCCAGATGGCGTTGGTAAAATGAAGACAGCTCTGATAACGGCGGCGGCCCTGCTTTGTCATGCTAAAGAGAATCAGCCTTGCGGGCAGTGTGCATCCTGCCTTAAAATTCGGCAGGGTGTTCACCCTGATTTTTCTATTGTACAGCCAGTAGAGGCTTCCAGTATAAAAATAGAGCAGATTCGCGCTGTGCAGCAAGCTGCCGTGATGGCTCCCTATCTTGGACAATATAAGGTTTGTATTATTGAGGCTGCCGAGACTATGACAACTCAGGCTGCTAACAGTTTGCTAAAAGTACTGGAAGAACCGGCAGTCAATGTGGTATTTATGCTCATTGCGTCACGGCGGCATCTTTTACTGGATACCATTATTTCGCGCTGCCGGGTTATGCGTTTTAAGCCGATTGACTGGGGTACGCTCACTGAGATACTAGTAAAACAGGGAATTTCGCCGGAAAGGGCCGAAGTTGCAGCCAGACTAGCTGGCGGACGTATTGGTATGGCTCACGAGCTTTTGACGTCAGACGGGCTGGCCATTAGGGATAAGGCGGCCAATATTTTATTTGCTTTAGTCGAGAATAATATGAGCAGAGTTTGGAATATTGCTGCAGAACTTGATAAAAATAATCGACAGGAAGTTCTACTCCTCTTAAAATATTTTATCTTTCTAATGCGTGATATTATAATGCTGCTTGTGGGGCGCGAAGAAGAAGTTTTGTTTAATCTGGATCTTGTGAAAGAGCTTAATGAACAGTGCCGGTATTGGCAGGAAAAACAGGTGCTGGCTGCGCTTGATGAAATAATGCTTGCCAGGCGGGCGCTGGAGGCTAATGCGAATATTAGGTTAACCATGGAGGCAATGCTAATCAAATTAATCGATTTAATGAAGGGGGGCTAGTTTGTTGCAGATTGTTGTAGGAATTCGTTTTAAAAAGGCTGGCAAGATTTATTATTTTGATCCCGGCAGCATTGAGCTGGTGTCAGGTGATGCGGTTATTGTGGAAACCGCCAGAGGCCTTGAATATGGTGAAGTGGTAATTGATCCGAGAAGTGTTGAGGAAAAGGATATTGTTGCACCGCTGAAGACTGTTCAGCGCAAGGCTACGGTGCAGGATGAAGAAAAGGTCAGGGAAAATCGTATTAAGGAAAAAGAGGCGCTTGAAATTTGCCAGCAGAAGATTGCAGTGCATGCGCTGCCCATGAACCTGATTGATGTAGAATACACTTTTGATGTAAATAAAATTATTTTTTATTTTACGGCGGAAGGCCGTATTGATTTTCGCGATTTGGTTAAAGATTTGGCGGCAGTCTTTCGTACCCGCATTGAACTTAGGCAAATCGGTGTGAGAGATGAGGCCAAGATGATGGGCGGCATTGGCTGCTGTGGTCGTTCTTTATGCTGTGCATCTTTCCTAGGTGATTTTGAGCCTGTATCCATACGGATGGCCAAAGAACAAAATCTATCATTAAACCCTACCAAAATCTCAGGCATATGCGGACGCTTGATGTGTTGCTTAAAATATGAAAATGATTGCTATTGTTCAGCTCACAAGAAAATCAATGCGCCGAAGATGGCTTCTACCGTTGTTACGATTGAGGGTGAAGGCAAGGTTACGGCCATAAACAGCAATAAAAAAACCGCTGCTGTAAAGCTTGCCAGCGGCAAATTGATTGATGTTTCGTGGGAAGATTTGGTTGAGAAGGAAGGCAATGAAGGATAATATAGAGGAAAGTCTATTATTAGCGGGCGAGCGCTTAGATGACCTTTTAATTGATGATTTAAAAATTATTCAGCGTGAAGCTGAATTTTGCTTCTCGCTGGATGCGGTATTGTTAGCACATTTTGCTACTATAAAAAAAGGCTGTACTGCTATAGATTTGGGCACAGGTACAGGAGTAATTGCCTTACTATTATCAGCACTTGGCGCCAAAAAGATTACGGGCATTGAGCTCAATCAGAGTATGGCCGAAATGGCGATGCGCAGTGTTAGATTAAACAAATTAACCGAGCAGGTTACTATTACACATGCTGATTTGCGTCAGTTACAGGGTATCCTCCCTAGTGGAGAATGTGAACTTGTGGTATCAAACCCGCCGTATCGCGTAGTGGGCGGCGGGTTTTTAAGTCTGGCACAAGGGGTGGCTATGGCACGGCATGAACTGACAGCTAATTTACAGGACGTCATTGCCGCCGCTAAATATTTGGTTAAATATCGCGGACGGTTTGCGATGGTGCATCTGCCTGAGCGTATGGTCGAAATTGTTTCACGCATGAGTGCGGCGGGAATAGAGCCCAAACGGTTACGCCTGGTGCATGGCCATGCTGACAAAAAGCCTAATATGCTGCTGGTGGAAGGTGTGCGCGGCGCTAGGCCTGGACTTGAGGTACTGCCGCCCCTGATTGTTTATGCCAAAGATGGCAGTTACAGCAAGGAAGTTAAGGGATATTACGAGAATAAATAGCAGTTTGAGGAACGTGATATAAAATTGAGTGCAAATTATGGCAAACTTTATTTGTGTGCTACGCCAATTGGTAATTTAGAAGATATAAGCTATCGTGCGGTGCGTATTTTGACAGAAGTAGCAGCAATTGCCGCAGAGGATACCAGACATACCAGAAAATTGCTGACCCATTTTGATATTCACACGCCGCTCATTAGTTATCACGAGTTTAATAAAGTCCAAAGAGGGCCTGAACTTGTCGAAAGACTCTTAAACGGCGAAGATTTGGCTGTTGTTAGTGATGCCGGTGTGCCTGGTATTTCTGATCCTGGCGCTGATCTTGCCAAATTGGCAGCCCAGGCCGGAATTACTGTAGTACCTGTGCCGGGAGCCAATGCGGCATTATCCGCGCTTGTCTGCTCCGGACTTGATACGACGTCCTTTACGTTTGTTGGTTTTTTACCAAAAGCCAATAAGTCTCGTAGGGAAATTTTGGAGCGGGTGGCGGTATATCCGCATACGCTCATTTTTTATGAAAGCCCGCATCGTCTCCGTACTACTTTGAAGGAATTGTCTGTAAGTCTAGGGGATAGGCAAATGGCGGCGGCACGTGAACTTACCAAAAAGTTTGAAGAATTTATTCGCGGCAGTATTAGTGAGACGCTAGTTTATTTTAGTGAACATGAACCAAGAGGTGAGTTTACACTGATTGTGGCGGGACAAACTGAGAAAAGTGAGGCCGTCAGCAGCGATGAAGATAGGGATGAAGCAGCGCTGCTGCGGGATGTTGCCAAGCTGATTGATAACGGGATAAATAAAAAAGATGCCATCCGTATGGTGGCATCTCAGTATGGTATTCCTAAACGCGAGGTATACCAAGCAGCTATTAAACTTTAATTAGATTGCTTTTTGGGTCATGTCATTGCGGCATTCCCGGCAAACATTCTTTCCTTTAAAGACAGTTACCTCATCCGCATTACCGCAGAAAACGCATGCGCAGGATGGTTCGTACTTTCTGAGAATAATCCGATCGCTGTCTACATAGATTTCCCATGCATCTTTTTCTTCAATTTCAAGGGTACGGCGTAATTCAATAGGAATAACTACCCTGCCTAATTCATCTACTTTACGTACAATACCTGTTGATTTCATCTTTAATTTCTCCCCTCTACCTACAACATTGTTCGACAATCTTGTCTAACACCATAATACCAGATATTACAATAGCTGTCAACCTAATTATTTCCATATTGTATGTTTTTTTCAAAAAAAGATTAGTTTTTTGTAAAAACAGGCAAAAAGTATTGTCGAATTTACTTGAAAAATCACGGAATTGGCGATTTACTAAGAAAGATAGTTTGTATGCAATTGGAAAATAAGTAAGTGAATCTGCGAATTTTGTTTTTTATATATGTCGAGATTTTTTCGGGGAATTTGTAAGGTTAACCCGCATTTTGCATTTTCACGGTATTATTGATTTGCCAAGTATGCAAGAGGTGGATAAATAAGAAAATAGTATAATATATTAGGAGGCTTTATTGTGGATAAAAAACCATTTTACATTACTACACCTATTTATTATCCGAGTGACAAGCTGCATATTGGGCACGCTTATTGTACAACCATTGCGGATTCTATTGCCAGGTATAAACGTTTAGCAGGCTATGATGTATTTTTCCTCACAGGTTCAGATGAACATGGCCAGAAAATTCAGCGTAAAGCACAGGAAGGTAATGTAACACCAATTCAATATGTTGATAAAATTGTCGCGTCATTTAAACTTTTATGGGAAAAGCTTAATATATCAAATGACGATTTTATTCGAACTTCGGAAAAACGTCATCATGAGGTAGTACAGCACATTTTCCAAAAGATTTATGACCAGGGTGATATTTATAAAGCCGCGTATGAAGGCTGGTATTGCACACCCTGTGAAACCTTTTGGCTGGAACGTCAGCTGGTTGACGGCAAATGTCCTGATTGCGGCCGGCCTGTTGAAACGCTTAGTGAAGAAAGTTATTTCTTTCGTATGTCTAAATACCAGGATCGTCTGCTCGCATTTATTGAAGCAAACCCTGACTTTATTCAGCCGGTATCGCGCCGCAATGAGATGATTAATTTTATTAAAGGTGGACTGGAAGACCTCTGTGTATCACGCACGACCTTTGACTGGGGAATTCCCGTGCCGTTTGATTCGAAACATATCGTCTATGTATGGTTTGATGCCTTGGTTAACTATATTACAGCTGCCGGTTATTTAAATAATCGAGAAAAGTACGCTAAATTCTGGCCGGCTGATCTTCATCTGGTGGGCAAGGAAATTGTACGTTTTCATTCAATTATTTGGCCGGTTATCTTGATGGCGTTAGGAGAAGAATTGCCCCAAAAGGTATATGGCCATGGCTGGCTGGTGGTGGAAGGGGACAAGATGTCCAAGTCCAAAGGCAATGTAATTGATCCGCTGGCATTAATAGATGAGTTTGGCGCTGATACCATTCGTTACTATTTACTGAGAGAAATAACATTAGGTATGGACGGCAACTTTTCACGCGATGCTTTGATTAATCGCATTAATGCTGATTTGGCTAATGATTTGGGTAATTTACTGCATCGTACGCTAAATATGATTGGCCGTTTTAATGCCGGCGTAATTGAAAAACCGGGTGAAACAGCCCCTGTTGATCAAGAGCTTTTGAATTTGGTACAGGAAACAACCGCAAAGTACGCTGAGGCGATGGATAATATCGAAATTAACAGTGCCATTAAAGAAGTGTGGGCCCTGATAAGCCGCACCAATAAATATATTGATGAAACAGCGCCGTGGGCTTTGGCTAAAGACCCAGCAAAAAAGCAGCGTTTAAATACTGTACTGTACAATTTAGCGGAAACTTTGCGGATAGTAGCTATTCTAATTTCGCCCTTTATGCCTAATACGGCGCCGAAAATGTGGCGGCAACTAGGCATTGAGGAAGCATTTGGCGACATCACTTTACAGGATGCCAAATGTTGGGGTGGACTTAAGGAAGGTACAAAAGTGGCTAAACCTGAGCCTATCTTTCCGCGAATTGAAGAAAAGGCAGAAGAGATCGCTGAAAATCCTAAAAGTAAAGTAAGTGCTGAAAAAGTTGATGCACCTGAAAAAAGTGTACAGGCAGACCTAATAAGCATTGATGAATTTGCTAAAATGGATCTCAGAGTGGCCAAAGTACTGGCTGCCGAGAAAGTCAAGGGTGCAGATAAGCTGTTGACTTTGACCGTTGATCTTGGTACAGAAGAGCGTACAATTGTCTCTGGCATCGCCAAACATTATACGCCGGAAGAGTTAGTCGGACAAAATGTAGTCATGATTGTCAATTTAAAGCCAGCTAAAATTCGCGGTATTGAATCGCGCGGCCTGGTTCTGGCTGCTTCTTCAGAGGATCAGCTGGCAGTTGTTACCGCCCCTGGTATGAAGCCAGGCAGCAAAGTAAAATAGGATAGACTGATATAAGATACATCTAAGCATCTTCTATCAGTTTCAGAGAAGTGATGCTTCCTGCCGACCTGTGCGGCAGGAAGCAAATTTTATGGGGGAGGGGAGTTTAACTATGGTTGAATTATTTGATGCTCACGCTCACCTTGATGAGGAGTGCTTTGACCTGGATCGTGAGGAAGTTATTGCCAGGGCTAAGCGTGAAGGCGTGACAGGCATTATTAATGTCGGCGCATGCATGGCATCCTCGATGCGATCGATGGAACTAGCGGAAAAATATCCCGGTATTTTTGCTGCTGTTGGCATACATC
>JAJFUN010000196.1 GCA_021372375.1 Pelosinus sp.
GAATATGTGGCAGTTGTTGTGGATACCTATCGCCGGATGATGGATGCCTGTTTAGCTGGTAATTATGCGCTTAATAGTCAGGATAACAAGGATTTGGCGCAAATATTTAATCGGGATTTTACTACCGCTTATTTAAAAGGCAAAGAGGGCCGCTATATGATGAGCGATCGTCGTCCCAACAATCGCGGGGTACGTATCGGCCGGGTAACGCGGTATGATGCAGCTAATAAAATGGTCACCATTAAATTAGATGAGGACTTAGCACAAGGGGATATTGTGGATTTTTGGGTCAAAGTCGGTGGCCGGGTAAATTCGACGGTAAACTCGTTAGTTGTAGACGGGAAAATCGTGACAAGCGCTGAGGCTGGCACGGAGGTTACCTTTGCGGTGTCGCAGCATGTTCGTGTAAACGACAGGGTTTTTAAGGTGTTTGATGCAAGGTTGATGCAGCGGGCCCGGGCCTTTTTTACCGGAGGCGCTGCCGTACGGCGTGTGCCTGTCAGCATAAAAGTAACAGTAGCCGAAGGAAAGCCGCTGATAATTAAAATGCAGGATAATGAGGGCTTTAGCGCAGAAGCGGCTACCAATTTTATTGCCGAAAAAGCAGTAAAGCGTCCGTTAACTGAAGAAACTATCAAAAAGCAAATGGATCGTCTGGGGACAACTATCTTTGAAATGGCGGAGCTAAAGTGTACTATAGCTGGTGAAGTCATGGTGCCTGTCAGTGAAATGAATGATGCCAGACGCCGGGCAGTTGAGGGATTGGAAGTAGCAAGACTTTCAAGGTTTAAGCGTCCTTTGGGCGAAAGCGTAAGTGTGCGGGAACTTTTACCTAAAAAGTCAGTCATTAAGGCTAAAATACCGCAGCTTATGGTCAATGTTGATAGCCTTGAAAAGGTGGAAGCCGCCCTTAAAGCAGGGGCTGACGTTATTTTATTTGGCGGGGAAACCTTTCAGCATCGCGCCATTGCTGATGACGAATATCGCCGGGTAGCCGAACTGGTACATAGTAAGAGTAAGAAAGTTATCTTTAACACGCCGCGGTTAATAAAAGAGTGGCAAATAGCAAGTTTCCGGAAAAGCCTGGCTTTATTTCAGGAGCTCCGGCCAGATGGGGTGAGTATCGCTAATTTGGGAACAATTTCTCTAGCAAAAGAGCTAATTGACTTACCTTTATACGGTGATTATTCGCTAAATGTGTACAATAGTGTGGCTGTTGATTTTTTTGCCCAGCAAGGATTTGCGGGCATTACTTTATCACCGGAGTTAACGTTAGGGCAGGTTGCGGAAATCGCCGGACATAGTCAGCTTGAGCTGACTTGTCTGGTACACGGTTACTTAACTTTAATGATTTCCGAATACTGTGTGCTGGGAAGCTTTTTAGGCGATTTGCATACAGGAAGGTGCAAAGAAGCTTGCTCAGGCGGTACGTACTGGCTAAAAGACCGCAAAGAGGAGCTTTTTCCAGTGGTAACTGATCAATTTTGCCGGATGCATATTCTAAATGCGAAAGAATTAAGTATGCTGCCGCATGCCGAGAAGTTTGGCGCTATGGGAATTAGTAGTATTCGAATTGAAGGAAAATACAGTAGTGTCTCAGATGTTGCGAAACTAACCAGGATATATCAGAAACTTATTCAAGGGGCCACTGATGTGACAGAAGCGGAAAGGCTGGCGCTTGAACATGAAAATATTACGCGGGGACATTATTTTAGAGGAGTTTTGTAGGTATAATGATGGGGAAAGGGACAGGGTTCTTTTTAGTTATAAAAACGCATAGAAATGGCGTTTTATTTAGGAGAAGTTTACATGGATAAATCAGTTCTGCATACGTTAGAATATCATAAAATACGAGATATGCTGGCTGGGCATACCGGTTCTGTTATGGGGAAAGAACTAGCTGAAGCGCTGGAACCTGTTAGTGATAAAAGTCAGGTGCAGTTTTGGCTTGATGAAACTAAAGAGGCGCGTGATATTATGGCTGCGGTACCAAGTATTCCGCTGGGGGGCTTTCGTGATATTCGCAGCATTATTAAACGCGCTGATTTGGGCGCGATATTAGATCCAACCGAGATAGCGGCAGTTGCTAATACTTTATATGCCGCAAGGCGGATAAAAAATTTTTTTAGTGAACTGGCTCAGCCAGCCCTTATCTTAAAAGAATATGCCAGTCAGATTGTGGGATTACGCAAGCTCGAACAGGCAATTGAAAACGCTATTAGTGAACAGGGTACTTTACTTGATGAGGCCAGTGCTGAGTTGGTGAGGATTCGCCGGGAAATAAGGCAGACGCAAGGCCGAGTCAAGGATAAGCTTGACAGTATACTGCATTCAGCAGAATACCAAAAGTATTTTCAAGACGCGCTTGTGACCATTCGCGGTGATAGATATGCTATACCAATTAAGCAAGAATATCGGCATAATTTTCCGGGAATTGTTCACGACCAATCGGCAAGCGGGGCAACTCTCTTTATAGAGCCCATGGCGGTAGTAAATCTCAACAATGATATAAAACAATTAATGTCAGCTGAAAAAACAGAAATTGAGCGCATACTCCAAATGCTGTCAGGACAAATCGCCAGTGTCGCAGACGAAATAACTATTGGCTGCCAGATGCTGGCCAAGCTTGATTTTGCTTTTGCTAAGGCCAGACTTAGTTTTGAGATGCGGGCGCAAATGCCGGTCATTGATGAGGAAGGTTATGTAGAGCTCCAACGGGCCCGTCATCCCTTAATTCCGGCAGAACATGTTGTGCCGATAGATATACGGGTTGGCCGGGATTTTACCATTTTATTGTTGACCGGTCCGAATACCGGCGGCAAGACGGTATCACTAAAGACTCTTGGCCTATTTGCCTTGATGATGCAGGCCGGTTTATTTATTCCGGCGGCCAGTGGTTCAAGACTGCCGATTTTTAATAATATTTTTGCGGACATTGGTGATGAACAAAGCATAGAGCAGAGCCTCAGCACATTTTCAGCGCATATGACCAATGTTGTAAAGATTTTAACAAGGGTAGCGCCGCGTGATTTGGTACTGATGGATGAAATGGGGGCCGGAACCGATCCTGATGAAGGAGCAGCACTGGCTATGTCAATACTCGAGCATCTCCTTAATGTCAGTGCCAGAGTTATTGCTACAACGCATTATAGTGAACTTAAGACCTTTGCTTTTACCCAGGCCGGCATTGAAAATGCCAGTGTAGAGTTTGATATTGAGACACTCAGGCCTACTTATCGCTTATTAATTGGGGTGCCAGGCAGCAGTAATGCCTTTTCCATCAGCAGGCGGCTGGGGTTATCAGAAAAAATTGTTAATCGGGCCAAGGATTTTATTGATGAAGAGCATGCCGAGTTTGAAGAGGTGCTTACTTCACTTGAACAGCAGAAAAAGATTTATGCTGAGCGTAACGAAAAAATGAAGGCTCTCGAACAGGAACTGACTAGTACCAGGCAGCAAATAGCCGTGCAGCAAGCTGAGCTTAATGAAAAAAAAGGGGCAATTTTACACAAAGCTCAAAACGAAGCAGCGGCGCTTATGCGGCAGGCCAGGCGGGAAGCGGAGGAAATTATTAGTGACTTAAAAGCGCAGCTTGCCGCTAAGAATATACAGGGTAATCAGCAGAATATTGACAAAGCGCGAAAACGTATCAAGGACAGCTTAGGTAATTTAAATACCTTGGAAGATGATAGCAGTGTACTGCCAGGCGTTGCGGCCGAAGAGCTTAACCCTGGTATGAACGTGTACGTCACATCACTTAGACAAAAGGGCATTGTTTTATCTGTCAGTGGTAATGAGGCTTATGTACAGCTGGGTATCATGAAAGTTAACGTAAAACTTAGTGATTGTCGACAGGCCGAAGAAACCAGGCAGAAAGGTTCGTCAGCTAAAGGCCAAAAAGCCAATACGGCGTTTGCTGGCTTTGCCAAGGCGCAAGCTGTGGCCAGACAAGTGGATGTGCGGGGCACTAATGTAGAAGAAGCTGTGCTGATTTTAGAAAAATATTTGGATGATGCTATTTTAGCAGGTCTTAGCGAAGTAATTGTTATACATGGTAAAGGTACAGGCGCTCTCAGGAAAGGCGTGCGGAGCTTTCTGAAAAATCACCAATATGTGCGGGATATCAGCATTGGTGAATTTAATGAAGGCGGCGACGGGGCCACTGTTGTTAAGCTGCGTTAAACCGTATTACATACAAAAAGGTGTGAACTTTTTATAGTTCACACCTTTTTGTATGTAATGAGTCTTACCGACTTTCAAAAGTTACTTTTCCAATTCAAGGAACGACTAGCGTGCTTTTCCGTATCCCCCTGATCGACAGCAGCAGCAGCGGGAGTATCCGTATTAGCGGTGAGCGGAGCGGTTGGCTCAGGTGCGTGAGTTTGTGGGAGCGGCGTTATGCTGGGCGAAGCTTCTATTTTGCTTTTTTCCGCTTTATCTGGCTTGGCGCTGGCTTTTTCACTGCCGCCGCCTAAATTATTAATAAGTCCCAGCACAGACGAAATATTTGCCGGATTCAATTTTGATTTTAATTGGGGATTATTTAATAAAGGCAATAAGGACATGAGCATATCAGGGGCATTGGCATCCTCACCCTTGGTCAGCTGCCCAAGAATTTTCTGTATGGGGTTATCGGTAGTGCTGGCAGTTGTTGTGGCGCTTATTTTGCTTTGTTGGGGACGGTTTACAATAGATAGAATACATAAAAGTGCTAATACCTGAATGAGGGTATCGTAGTGCGAGTTATCATTTGTAAGAGTATCAAGCATACGGATAACTGAATTTATTAAAGTTTTATCAGAGGTCTCCATTGGCAAAACACTCCTTAAAATAAACCAGGAATTTTAGGCAGGTTTAGGTCGCCGGCTAGTTTGCTCATGGCCTGTTGATTGATTTCACGCGATTTTGCCAGAGTATTATTAATTGTGGCAACTAATAAGTCCTGGAGGAGAGCGGCATTTTCCGCTGATAGATATTTAGGATTTAATTCAATAGAAAGTACTTCTTGCTGTCCATTCATGGCAATTTTTATTACATCACCACTGTTTGATTCTACCCGTTCTGATTTTAATTGTTCTTGTGTCTGATCAACATTGGCCTGAATTTTTTTTACCAGATCCATCATATTGCCCAGGTTTTCTAACAAAATTTTCACCCCCAACCTTTTTATCTAATTTATGCCACTAGCAAAAAAATGTGCACTTTAAAAGTTAAGAATGAACTATTCAATTGCTGCAACATATCATATAGTAATAAAAATGGTGTAAGGAGGGATAACTTTGCGGTTACGTCGCTATAAAAAGGTATGCACCGATGCCTTTACGGAGTCAAAGCGGCAGGAAGAAAAGGCAGCACCGCCCGAAAAAACCACGGCAACTGCTGCGCCATTTAAACTGCGCAATCCGCTCGGAATTGTGAATAAGGTAATTAATAATCCTAATCTAACCTTCCAGTTGATGGTAATTGGTCTAACCTTATTATCTGATAACGTACCAATCGATGCCAGACTTAATGGCATAACTTCCTCAGTCGAAAAAATTCGCAGTGTTACAGAAGTTGTAAATAATACGATGCAGTCCCTTAAAGTTGCTGCAGAAGCACCAAAAAATATTAGACGGTTAATGGAATAAGCGGTAACAAATCTACGGGTAACTCCATATATTGAATTAGAAGGGCGGGCGGTAATTAATACGGCTAAACTATAGTTTGACCTTTTAAATAACCGTCCTTAGTATAAAAATTTGAGGAGGGAAATCTAAAATGGGAAGAAATTGCGGCGGCTTTGGCGGAAATGGTTCATGGTGGATAATTATCATTATTATCTTACTGTTCTTCTTTATGGGAGAAGATAATACTTCTTTATAATTAGCTAAAGTATTAGTACTTACATGGCGGAGAAGATGTACGTGTCACACAATATCTTTTCATTCATATACTAGAACAGAAGACTGGAATAAGAGGGAAAGGAGGGTTAATTATGAGCAGAGGTTTCGGTTTCGGCAATGGTAATTGCGTATGGATTATCATCATCATTTTGCTGTTTTTCTGCTGCGGTAATGATGATACGACTTGTTGTTAATATATATATGCGGTCACTAAATAAAAAAACACGCTATTATGCGTGTTTTTTTATTGACAAACAGGAAAAAATTAGTTGACTTTTTTGGGCTGTTCCGGCGGAGCGGGCAGAGGTGGTGTTGCTGCCGGTTTATCTTTTTTTGCGGGCGGCGGCGGTAATGATTTATCATTTGGACCATGCCCGTTTGCAGTAGCAGCGCCATTGGCCGCTTTATCTTTATCTTTATCCTTATCTTTTTCATCAGTTTTTTGTTTTTTATCGGCATCTTCGTTAAGCGATTCACTTGGAGTATCGCTGATGGCTACGCCGCTTGGCCTAATAAAGTCACGGGCCGGCATTTTACTAGTGGCATTACTCATAAATGAGTGCCAAATTTGTGCAGGTAGCTGACCGCCGCCAATTCCGTTAAGGTAACCGTCATTGTCATAGCCAATCCAGACAGAGGCAACTAAATCAGGAGTATAGCCGACAAACCAGGCATCTTTATAGTCACTGGTGGTACCGGTTTTGCCTGCGGCAGGCCGTCCGATATTAGCACGTGTTCCTGTACCGTTATTAATTACACCTCGCAGCATATCTGTCAGGATATACGCACTGCGATCACTTATAATGGATTTTTCCTGCGGTGTATTTTGCTCAAGAACTTTGCCGGAACGATCAACTACTTTAACAATCGCTACCGGTTCTACACGAACACCTTGATTGGCCAGGACTCCATAGGCACTAGCGATTTCAAGCGGGGTTACGCCGCGTGTCAGACCGCCTAGAGACATGGCTAAATTTCGATCATTGGTGTTGCCTTTTAATACTAAGGTCGATATACCCATTTGCTGAGCGTAATACAGCGGTTTATCAACACCAATTTGATTGGTAAGCTTAACAGTCGGTACGTTTAAAGAATTTTCGAGTGCGGTTCTAAGTGTTACCTTGCCGCGAAATTGATTATCATAATTCATCGGTGACCAGTTGTCAAAGCTAACTGGCGAATCGTCGATTACCGTACCAGGATTCAAACCGCTTTCTAGGGCGGCCAAATAGACAAAGGGTTTAAAAGCTGATCCAGGCTGTCGCTCAGCAAGTACAGCCCTGTTAAACTGGTCATTGCCGCGTCCGCCTACCATCGCTTTGATATAGCCGGTATGAGGATCGATAGCAACAAGGGCGCCTTGCGGCTGCTTAATTCCATTGCTGTCAGTGCGAATGGCTGGAAGTTTTTTCATTGCAGTTTCGGCAGCTGACTGCATATCAAGGTCAATAGTGGTATAAATTTTTAAGCCTTCTTTGTATAAAGCATCCGCACCATATTTATCAATGATGAGTTGTGTCACATAATCGACAAAGTAGGGCGCAGCTGTTTGCTCAGCCGTTTTTTCGGAACGCTGGACAAAGGTTAATTTGGTCTTTTGTGCGCTGGCAGCGGTGCCGCCATCAATATAACTGTATTTAACCATTTGATCAAGCACAGTAGCTTGACGTTCGGTAGCTGCTTTGAGGTTATTTAGCGGAGAGTAATAATTCGGACTTTTTGGTATTCCGGCCAGCATAGCACATTCGGCTAGATTTAGCTCTTCCGCGTTTTTGCCGAAATATACCTGGGCGGCAGCTTGTACACCGTAGGCACCTTGCCCAAAATAAATCTGGTTGAGATATAATTCTAAAATTTCATTTTTGCTATATTGCTGTTCGATTTGTAAAGCAAGGAAAGCTTCCTGGATTTTACGTTTAATTGTTCTGTCTTGTGTCAGTAAGGCATTTTTAGCAAGCTGTTGGGTGATTGTGCTGCCGCCTTCGGATACGCCATGGTCAGTGATATTTGACCAGACTGCCCGCAAAATGCCCCGGGGATCAATACCCATGTGTTGATAAAAACGGGCATCTTCAGCTGCGACGAATGCATTTTGCAAATCTTTAGGAATTTTATTAATGGAAACAGGTACCCGATTTTCACTGGAATGTACAGTTGTAATAAGATTGCCGTTGATGTCAAAAATTTGTGAAGAGGCCGCAGGCCTGATTTCGCCGCGCAGACTTGGCATAGTATTAACACTAGCAGTCAAAAAGCCGATGCTTGCACCGACAACCATTACAAAAAAGACCACTGTCGCAATAAGAAACAGTCTTTTGTAAATGCTTTTAGACGGTGGCTGGCTTTTATTATTGCCATTGTTATCTTCATACATATTAGACATGAATACCTCCTAGATTGGAATATGGACTATTATATCATAAAAAGTTAACATCATAACACATATAAATAATTAAACGCAGAGGTCAGAAATCCTGCTGAATGCAGGATTAATTGAAAAGATACATAAATAAAATGCTTACATTTTTAAAAAGGTAGCAAAAGAAACAACGGGGCATATAATGAAGAGTAGGAATAGCAGAGGGGGGAGCCTAATGAGGTTCTCTGTACATAAAAGAAAGCATATTATATCACCAATGCTTGTGCTCATTTTGCTTTTTAGTATAGTAGCAGGCGGATTTTGGTCAATGGAAGCTCATTTAAAGCCTACGCTGCTGGCGATTGCCGAGTCAAAAGCCATGGCTATTGCAACTAAATCAATTAATGATGTAATTAATGAAAAGGTAAGTAAGACCATTGATCCCCAGGCGCTCCTGACTGTCAAAGTAGACAGCCGCGGCCGGGTTGTATTTATTCAGCCTAATACTATGGAATTTAATAGGCTGGCTGCTGATACTACCATAAAGGTACAAGATGCTCTGAAAGATATTGCAGAAGAAAAAATTAGTATACCAATAGGTCAGGTACTGGGCAGTCAGCTTTTAGCCAGCATGGGTCCCAAAATTACTGTGACAATTATTCCTATCGGCACAGTGCAGGTAAAAGTAGTTGATAAGTTTGA
>JAJFUN010000043.1 GCA_021372375.1 Pelosinus sp.
GAGGGGACCTTTTAAATCACAGCTCTTCAAAGCCTGCTAAACCTTGATACACCTATCTTCGTAAGCCCACAAATTTTATACTTTCTTATATTGTAAAAAAGGCGCCGACTAGCGGCGCCTTAACTATGCACTTTCTTCCCCGAGACTGGCAATGCTGATATCTTTGCGTTTTTCCAAATCAATAAACTCGCCGTCATCTGTACGAACAATTGGCCGAGCGGCCGAAAACTGCCCTAAATAGACGACTTCGGCTTCGCGTCCGTCACTTAAGCGTACGCGGCTGCCGGCAAAATAGTCCCGCACATTATTGAGAAATACCGTACAGATGCTGGGGTCAAGCTTGTGGAACATCTCACCTACCAGCATTTCTACGACAGTAAAGGGAGTACTTTTATCATGATAAACCCTGTCAGAAGTCATAGCATCATAAATATCAGCAACTGCTACGATTCTTGCATACGGGTGTATTTTATTGCCCCGTACTTTAAACGGGTAGCCTGAGCCATCCATACGTTCATGATGCTGCAGCACAGCATAAATAATATGAAGCGGCAAGTTGTTTAAATCCTTTACCATATTATAGCCAAACGTAGTATGCTGGCGCATTAAATCCATTTCTTCATCAGTTAAACGTCCCGGTTTATTCAAAATTTCGAGAGGAATTTGCGTCTTGCCTACATCATGTATCAGCCCAGCTAAAATTAAATCTTTTAGCTCAACTCCGTTATAACCAAGCCACTTTCCGAGGACACCGCAAATGACTGCGACATTGACCGAATGGTGAAAGGTATAATCATCCTGACGGCGCACCAAATGCAAATGGTTAATAACTCCCACGGCTTCGACCAGGGGATTTACTGATTTCTCCACCAATTCACTCATTTCTTGGAGCGGAACTTCTTTGAAATAACGCATATTTTCAAAAGCGCGTTTTATCGTATTTACCGTGGAATTATAGCCATTATAAAATTTTTGCTGCGAAGAGTCCGGAATTTGAGGAGCACTATCATTATCAGGTATAACTTCTCTGATTTCGAGCGAATTTACCCCCCAATATTTTAGTCGCTCTATCAAGCTAAAATTGAGGACAGTACCTTCACTTAAGGCTACTTGTCCATTTTCCGTCAATACTACCTTGCCTACCTCCATGCCGGGAATGACATCATAAATACTAAACCGCTTATTTACATAATGGGGCATGGTATTTCCCCCTTTTCCCTTTGCCCATCAACTAATGGTGTGAAAAGTTATTTGAACAGCTTTTTTATTATATTCTTACAGACCTTAACAAAATCCTGCAATAATGAGAATAAAAATGTAAATATTTTCAGAAATATTATACTTTTTACTGAGCCAAGTATATTACGCTAAATCCCCAGCGCTTCTTTCGCCAGCTTATCAACAAGCTCATTGCCGTCAACCCCCGAGTGTCCCTGTACTTTGTTAAAGCTAACCCAGCTTAGTTGTCCTGCCGTAAAACCAGCATAGGCCTTGGTAAATTTGTTTTTGGCCTGCCAAGCACCTGTAGCCCAGGCGGCAATTCCCATATAGTCATGGTGAATAGTGATAGGCTTAATGTTATTTGCCGCTGCCCATTTAATGCCCTCTTCAGCGGCAGCTATTTCCCCAGCCACATTGCGCATGGCTGCAGCTTCGGTGTCTGTACCCACACCGCTGTCGGTACAGAGTAAAGCCCCATTATGATATACCGCAAAAGCCCAGCTAAACTGTGCTGTATCCTTTTTGTAGCTGCCGTCGACAAAAATATGATAGCCGTCCCCTAAATTAACCGTCGGAGGAACAGGCAGTATTTTTGCTCCTTGACCACCATACACATATTCTTCAGCTGCTGCTTTAGTAGGAAATGATTTAAAAATCGCACCGCCATAGCCGTCAACCTGCTGTTTGCACTCAGCCCAGGTTGCATAAATACCGGGCTGACGGCCTGCTTTCACACCATAAAATTTTTTCTCTGCCATAATCTATTCCTTTTTATATAATTTATTCGCAGCTGCCTGAGCAGCGTGCTGCACCACTTTTAGTGGAATATCCTGTAGAGCTGCAAGCTTTTTACAATCCTCATATTCAGGCATTACATTAGTAACTTTGCCCTGATAATAGCATACTTTAACCTGAGCCTCGCCGTACTCAGTTGACACCGTCACAAATTTTCGTTCCGAAATAATCCGGTTAGCCGGATAATACCTCAGCCCAATACTTGAGGTTTCCCCTAAGATTATACTTGCAATTGCATCAAGCTTTGCCCTTGCGGCAAGTACCGACAGGACATTGCCCGGCCGCCCCTTTTTCATAATAACAGGCTGCAGCCATACATCAAGTACGCCTGCTTTAAGGAGCTTGTCCATAATATAGGGATAAAGCTGAGGATTTAAATCGTCAATACTAGCTTCTATGACAATAACCTCATCGCTTTGCTGCTTTTCAGCCATATGACCAACATGCAGCCGCAGCACATTAGGAATTTCCAAATCCCGTGTACCTGCCCCATAACCAATAGTTTCACTGATAAAGTTTGCAGGTTTTTCACCAAATTCCGTGCCAAAAACAGCGAGTATTGCCGCCCCGGTCGGAGTTGTCATTTCCCGGGAAATTTCACCAGAATAATACGGAATACCCCTCAAGAGTTCTGCTGTAGCCGGTGCAGGTACAGGCATGCTGCCATGAGCACACTGAACATAGCCGCTGCCCACGCAAACCTCGGAAACAACCACTTTTTCTATACCTAAATAGTAAAGGCCAAATACCGTACCAACAATATCAACAATGGCATCAACCGCGCCTACTTCATGAAAGTGAATTTCATTTACACTAACTCCATGCACCTTAGCCTCAGCCTCTGCTAATTTTAGAAAAACCTGTTTACTGCCCGCCTTTACCTCCTCTGCCAGCTTTGAATTATCAATGATACTGATAATATCCGGCAGGTGGCGGTGGTGGTGATGATGTTCAGCATCATGGTGATGCTCATGAAGTATTACATCCGCATAGACGGCACTAATGCCGCATTTATTTACCCGCTTTACTACTAAATCATATTCTTGAACAGACAGCTTAGTAAGCTCACCGCGTAATACTGCTTCCGGCACACCGGCATTTATAAGTGCCCCCAATAACATATTGCCGCTGATTCCCGCAAAACATTCTAGGTATATTGTTTTCATAGTATCCACCTCATATCAATTGTATAACTATTTTGTCATAATTTACCAAGAAGGCAGCAAACCAAGTCCTGCTAAGCGATTGGGTTGCTGCCTTTATCGCAATATAATATATTTTTCCTAACTTACCCAAAACCCTTTATTTCTATCAATTCCTTTTGCATTTTTTAGCCAATACCCTAATTTTGCAACTGTGTACCCTGGCCTTGCTGCAACAGTTTTTCCAAAGTCTCGATTATATTTAACTGCACCTCTTCTAAACTGACGATACTTTGATTTAATAAAAAGAAGTGCGGATTATTGCGTACCTGTGCATCGCGCAGCAGCATCTCGAGATGGCCTACCGCAAGTTCTAGTTCCTCAGCTGCCGTAACAACCTCTTCATCAAGCAATTTTTCCACCAGCACATAATGATAAATCTGAACAGTATGAATGGCTTTAGCAAAACCCTCACTGCCAGCATGATTTTGCATAAAATGCGTAAAGTGCATACTAAACTTTTGGAAAATTGTACTACAGCTATGCCCCTCGGTATTGATTACATAAATCAAACGCACAATTTGATTTATACCATTTTTCTGTACCTGTAAAAGCTTTAGTATATTGGCAATTTCTTTTTCTTTACTATATCCCAGCCCAAGATCTTCTGGAACCACCATCCTCTCCCCCTCTATTCGTACTATCCTTATATTCTATTCCGCCTACCTGTTTGCGGTTTATAATATAATAAAAATTCCGGCAAATTTCAGAGAAGTTCTTGAAGATCCCTCAGTCACTTGAGACAATAATTAAAATTACATACGCTGAGTCCATTTCTGAACTGCTTATACTTCATCTTCCTCAACTGATGGGTTTGGCGTTAGGCATAAGTTAAAAGGGACTGCTCGCATTAGCAATATTACTAATGCGGCAGCCCCCTTATTACTTTCTTGCTTTCCATTTTATCTCATAATGGGTTATAATGATTTATA
Source organism: Pelosinus sp. (assembly GCA_021372375.1). GTDB lineage: Bacteria > Bacillota > Negativicutes > Propionisporales > Propionisporaceae > JAJFUN01. Next base: position 4,151 of record JAJFUN010000043.1, read on the forward strand.
ATATTGCACAAATAGATAACAACAAAAGGAGCTTAAAGTTATGTTTCTATATAGCCTAGGGTTCGGCTTGGCGGTCAGCTGGTTATGGTTATTCTATTTGCAAGGTCCTTTATTATCCCATATATGTACGCTATGGCATATCTCTCCTGAAACATTGTTCTACTATTATATGACCGCTACTTCGCTAACCTGCCTTGTACTTACGCGAATGGTAAAAGTTCATTCTCTGCTCCACAAAAAGTCAGCTTTAGCGCTGTGCACTTTTTTATTATCGCTTTGTTCACTGTTAAACAGTATATTACCGTTTGTGATACAAAATTCTAGTCCACTAATCCCGTATACCTTAGCCATACTCAGCGGCATTGCCTCAGCAATATTTAATATTGCCTGGATGGAAACTATTGCTGTAAAAAGTGTTCGGCAAAGTACAGTAATGTTTGGGACTGCCATTACTATAGCAAGTCTGATTACTATTCTTGGTGAACTGGTCGATTATTACTGGCTGTTACCCTGTCTAGTACTATTTCCACCAATTTCCTTACTGCTCATGTTCCGTCAAATACCGTTAAAAGATACATTAGTGCAGGAGTACCCCAGGATTGACTCCATTATGCCTTTTCCCCGCAAGCTTATTGTTTTTCTATGTTTAATTTACATGGCAGGCGGCACTATTTTTAATATTATTTGCACTGAACAAGCTTATGCCCATATGTTTTATCTGTCTAATTTATCTTATGCTTTCTTTTGCCTTGTGGCCGGCATTGCGCTCTATTATTACGAAGAGCTTGATTTAAGGATAATTTATCAGCTAATTTTACTATTGCTGTCTGTAGGCTTTTTGCTGTTTTGTTTTCACGAAGCTACTATGAAAATTGCTGCTTTAGCCTTCTTACAGGGCGGACTAGCCTTGCTGGATATGTACACATGGCTGGTATTTCCCTACTTTTCCCGATTTTCGAGCCGTCCAGCCGGCGTTTGTGCGGTTGGCCTATTTACAACCACGTTTTCCGTTATTATGGGTAATGCTATTATTAGTACCCTGTCTAGCGCCATCTTCGGCGAGCATAATATGAAAAATATCGCTTTTATTGCTTCGATTGCATCAGTCTTAACAATTTTCTTATTTCCTGATAAAAAAGAAACATTTTCTGGATGGGACGCGCTATTTTCACCAAAACCAGAACCTATATTACTTGAAAGGCAAGAGTCCCTGCTATATACCGAACAGCCGCCTGATAAAAATACATTTGATAACTTACCGCTTAGTACCCGGGAAAAAGAAGTACTTGCGCTGCTGTTAAAAGGTCGAAACAGCCGTTTCATCAGTGAACATTTAAATATCTCCAATAATACTGTAAAATTTCATACGCGTAATATTTATATGAAACTAACTGTTAACAGTCGCCAGGAATTACTTACAAGGTTCGAGAACCAACTCTAATTAAGAAAAGCCGCTGCGCGGTCTTACTGCCATTATTCCTCTCTAGCGGGGAATTTAAAAACACATAAATTATTCTAACCATTGACTTTTCTAGCTTTATAAACTATCAATTTTTCTATACTACAAACAAAGGTGCTGTCACATTAGTGCGACAGCACCTTCAGTTTATTTATCTCCTTATTCTGTTACAGTAACCCCTGGCGCAGCCTCTGTTGTTGTGCTACCTGCATTAGATGATGTAGAGGATCCAGGTGTTGTGGCCGATGCAGCGTGCGTAGATGATATACTACCAGATGGTGCATTTTGTGCAGACGATACAACCGGCGTGTCAATCATACCAGCCGTGCCCGCTAAAGAGCCGGTTGTCCCTGTACTGTTTGCCGGGGTCGCCGGAGGCAAATTTACTTTAACTGTGGTCTGATTAGCTTGAATGACCTCCGAAATACCCGCTCTATTTGAGCTTGTAAGTATCTCTTCCGGTGTATTTGTTGGCTTCGGGGTCGGTGTTGGATCCGGGGCGCCATAAACAATGCTTATTTTGTCGCCACTGGGCAGTGTACTGCCTATAGCCGTTACCGTATTCCCACTATTTGCAGTAGAGCTCGTAAGCTGCATATGATGCATATCTGTTGCAGCATAGCTCGCATATTGAGTATCTGTGCCAGCCGCAATCAATACGTACCCATTACTCGTGAGCGAGATACTATCAAGTGACACCTTTCCGCCAATCAACTCGGTTGATGTATTAGCACCTAAAGAAATCGTACTATTAGAAATATCAAGCGTATTGGCAGATGATCCCGTCACTTTCATAGTGGTATCTTTATCTCCGTTTGCCATAGCCGGTAAAGCTGCTTTTTGCGCCTCCGTAGCCGATGCACTAAGGCCGGTTTCCGTACTCTTAATACTGCCGGCATATATCCCTAAATAATCGGTCAACGTAAACGTAGAGTCGGTCACTTTCACCTTCCCGCCATAAACCGAAACATCGGGTCCGGCAAACGTACTACTGGCAATATTCACGCTGTTATCCGTCGTAGTATTGATAGTAAAGGTGTCAGTAACCGTGCCATTGCTGCTTGCAGTTTCCGTCTTGCCGCCGCTTGTCACCGCCCCGATTGTTATCGCAGGCAAGTTGGATATATATTCGTCGTTGGTAGCGCCTGCAGTTGTAAAGCTTGCGTTACTAATCGTAGCGGCTCCGCCAAACAAACGTATATCCGCATTTCCACTGCCATTACCCGTAACGCTGATAGCAGCATTGTTTATTGTCAGTGTATTATCACCTGTTGCTTCCATAGCGCTGCCAAAAGAATTTACCGCGTATACATTAAGCTCGCCAGACACCGTAAGAGCAGTTTTATTAGCTGTACTGCCTTCAATATCGGCTGAACCGCCCCAAATAGTAATATTCTTACCATTAATAGTGACTGGAGCCCCAACTGAACCAATCGTAAGCGTATTGTCTTTCGCCGCATTCAGACTGTATTTTTCGGAAGCTGCGGTAAAAGTATTTGTTAACTGCGTGCCCGCATATAAACTGACTTCTCCCTCACTTGTTAAACCAGATCCAGTTATTGTAAGCGTATTTCCTGCACCACGAATATGCAGCGCCGATAACTGGCTGTCTGATAAGGAGAGGGTATTGCCAAAATCCAAATTCATCGTAGCGCTTCCGGCGGATAAATCCTGGGTAATAGGCACTACATTTCCGCTGCTATCCTTCACAATTACCTTAGACACCGCATACAATTCGAGCCCTGAAGCTGAAGAAAAAGTATCGCCTGTGCCTCTAATACTGCCGCCTGCAATGACAATGTCGCTGCCGTCATTGACCGAACTTGTCGTAGTAATTGTTGAATTATTCAAAATGACTGTATTAGCCGCAGCTGCTGTAAGACCTGTAGCATCCATTGATTTAATTCCGTAAATTGTTACGCTGCCGCCTGCTGTAGCACCTTCTACTGGTTTTAGCATACTATTTTCCACATCAACCGCGCCGCCAAGAATTGTTACATTTGCTCCAGTAATCGCTACCGGCGCTGTAGAGGAACCGATTGCAATCATATTGCCAGCTGTACCGGTATAGCCGGTAATCTCTGAAGTATCAGCAGCATGGTTATTATACTGTAAAGCAGCCGTGCTATCATTTATTTGATGATAAGTAAAACTATTGCCCGCAACGATGAGATTGTTCGCCGCATTGCTTGTAGGAGAGGTGCTATTACCAGTAATAGTAACAGCTCCGCCAAGTAATGCAGCATCATAGCCTGTAATCAAAGAGGCATTTGTCGCTGAATCACTGATGGTAATAGTATTCTCTTTGGCCGCATTTCCTGTATACGTTGTATCCTTAATTTCTTCCTTCCAATTGCCAGCAGCATCATAATAGGTAGTTGCAGTTCTTGCCATATTCATATTGTTTCCAGCATAAATAAGCAAATGTGCCAGATTATTATTAAATTTTGTGCCTGTTAAAGAAATCTGCCCGCCTATTAATTTGCCATTTAGATAAAAGCCATCATATGTGTTATTTGTACTCGCATTAGTAAAATAAGAAAAATTCAAATTACTATTTGTAATTAATAGCGTATTATCAGTAGTTGCCGTCCACTTTTCACTAGTGTCCCGATTATATAGAACCGTTGTTTCCTTTGCCTCAGTGCCTTCCAAAATACTGGCAGCACCAAGCGACAGCTCATCATAAACTGTAATATTAGCATTTTCAATGGCTACTTTTCCACCATAAATACTGACATCCGGACTTATAATATTTATACCATTTTTTATACTGGTAGTGTTATCAGAACCGGCATTAATATTCCAAGCAGACGTATCATTTGCATCAGACTGCATACTGCCTGATGATAGGGCAATAATCTCTACACTATCCCCCACCCCGCCTTTTTCTTCTAGCCTTGTGTAACCTAAATCAATTTTACCACCCATTAAAGAGATTGACTGCTGCTTACTGTCATCGGTGCTTGTACCGGCAATAATTTTGCCATATTGCATACTAAGTGCATTGTCGGCTGCAGCCGTAAAATTAGCACTTGATGTATTTGTCGTTTTAGTACCATCCGTTACGGCAGTTTCTGTACTATTCATGGATGAAAGAGCCCTGATATCAACATCACCAGCAATATTATTGATTAAAATTTTATCATTATCGCTAATTCCCTTTAGACTAACCGCTCCGCCAAACAGGCTTACTGACTCAGTACCAACATTGCCGCTATTATTAATTTTAGTATTATTCATTGTAATGGTATTATTACTGTCTGCCGCCAGCGTTGTCGTTTGCGTCGTTGTCTGAGTACTACCGGACGACTCTGTAGTAACTGTACCAGATAACGAATTCACGGCATAAATGTTAAGATTCTTAGCAGGGTCAAGATAAATTCTGCTGCTGGTAGTATTTAAGCCATCACAAGTAACAGCACCGCCTGCTAATGTAATATCGGCAGCATTTATATGTACCGCGCCATTTGTACTGTCTCCTGTAATTGTAACCTTGTTATCCTTAGTAGCGGTATAGCATAAACCGATATCTTCTGAATGCGAGGCTTTCGCAGCCGCAATGAGATTGATATCACCGCCCGTATTGGTAAAAGTAACCCCAGGCTCAACAGCTACAGTATTACCGATTAGGCTTATTGCGCCGCCACTGCCGGTAACATTCCCCTGAACTTTAACCGCGCCACTCGCTACGCTGCCATTAATCGTTATATTATTACTAGTGTCAAACTTTAGCCCAGAAAAATTATTACTTACATAACTATTAAAGTCAGCATCTGCCATATTTAATGTTGAGGCCACAAACAGCGGTGCATTAATAATGGCTCCATTCGCCAGTACGATACCGTTTTGATTTACCAAGAAAATCTTACCGCCTGCTGTCGCGGAAAGTGTCCCAGCAATGGTAGAAAGTTCTGAACCGGTAACCCTATTTAACACCGCATACGAGGAAAGCGCCGAATTAAAGGCTGTAGTCTCACCAGTATTAATAGAAAACTTATTCCAGTTAATTACTGCTCCATTATTAAGCACATTCACCACTACATTACTGCTGGTGCCGCCTATAGTAGCCGCTCCATTGACCGCAGTTCCCCCGCTGGGATTAGCAAATACCATCTGATGACTTAGTATGCCTGTCAACAAAAATAGCGCAATTCGTTTACTAAGCAATCTTTTTCTTTTTGATTTTGACATCTATTTTTCTCCTTTCTAAAAAACCTTTGCTACAGAAACATGAACCTTCTTGCTATGCAGCGGTGTATTGACTGTTCCATTGAGTACATAGCCAAAATCAACTGCCGCGCTATAACCTTTACTAAATGCAGATCGCCAACCAATGCCACAGGTCACGCCTGCTTCATGACCATACTCGCTGCTAAGCGGATGTACATTATCGTAATACCCCATATCAACAAACCCAAGCAGCCGCTGTCCTTTAGCAAATTCCGGCGTATACAACTCAAAATTTCCCTGTATGCCGCGATCACCGCTGACATCTCGCTCATTCATGCCACGCAGCGAATGTGCGCCGCCAAGACCGAGCTGTTCAGGATAAATCAATCTTTCATGTGTGTATTGCCCTGTCAGTGAAACATTGGTTAACCACTTGCTGGCAAACATATGCTGATAATTAAAACTGCCGCGCCAAATCTGATAATTAGCGGCTGTGCCTGTCCGATAAAGCTCATATTGCGCAGTACTGTTTTTACCGCCGCTGGAAATATTCTGTACCACCCCCAGCGAAAAGGCAGTAAATGTATTGGCTTTCATTTGGCTCTCCTGATATGTAATACTAAATGGCAGCGTGTCTACATCCACACCTATACCAACAGGAGTACCGCCCACTGTCAGCAGGGTATCATTTTTATATTGACGTACATCTAAGCCAAATTCGACTGAACGCTTAGAATTAGGGGTACGCGCTATATTATGAACATAATGCGCGCCGGCGCTGAACCCCTTCCCGGAAGCATCAATGCTGTATGCACTGTCACTAATTATCCGGCCTGAATTGGTATCTGAATAACTGGCAGTAATATATACATTGTCTTTGGCCTGCGGCAAAGGAACATTATAGTACAAGCCAAATTGTTTTACATCATTTACGTGATCAGGTGAAGTAGTAAAGCTTACAATTTCTGTCTGTCCACTACCGCCAACATTGCCATTTACATAAGTAAGGCGGGTACGCCACTGACCCGTAAAATCATTGCCGGTATTCTCAGCTGCTGCAATGAACTTGACCGCCTTGGTTTCCTGCACTGTCACATAAACATCAAGCATATTAGTGCCGGCAGGCCGCAAATCAACAGAAATTTTGCGAAAGCTATTTTCATTTGCCAGCATAATTTCATCTGACAGCTTTTTCACATCAAGAACAGATCCCTCGTGCACAGCGGGCACTGCGGCTAGAACCTCTTGAGCCGTGGATAGCTGATTTCCCTGTATAATTACTTTATGCACTACTTTATGATCAATCTTACTGTAGGCACTATTAACAGCTTGTTCATTTGGCATAATTTTATCTGCCGCGTGTACATTAATTGCCGAATAGCCAAAGCATAGCAGCGCTGTTAAACAGGCTACCAGAGCCTTGTTGTTTTGCCCTATTTTCCGTTTGGAACGTTTCGCCCTCACAATATATCCCCCTTTGTTATGTGGAAAGTAAAACTGTAAAAACCTGGCAAATAAATCCTCCTTCTTATCCAATATAGGCAGAATTATACACTACACGTAAAAAAAATAAACCATCCTAAAAGGGTGGTTTTTTATAAAATATCCTTATTTCTATACTAAACTGCACTGTTTTATCGTATAACATTGTATAATCCAGTAAACTGCTATTATCTCCATATTTCCGGGAAATATTTTACTTTCTGCTATATTAAAAAGGGGAATTAGTACTTTTTATTATCCAAAGTCCTTAATTAATAACGAAAATTCAACATATTAGGAAATATAAAAACAGAGGTATCTCCAATAGAAAAAATCTATCATTCCCTAATATACCTTTATTATATTGCCTAAATAATTAAAGGTTTCTGTTTTAAGCTCAATAATACTTTGGGCAAAGCGCTCATTGTTTGATATTGCCTTTACCAGTCCATTACGTTCTTCTATTTTTTGGATAATATTGCCAAATCCTAGGACTATGGCTTCGCTCAAATAGGGCATTGTCCCAAAGTCCAATAAAATTCGAATTGAATCCCCCAAGTATTCTTCTATTTCCTGCGATAATGTCTGCAAACTAGTTTCCGTAATGCTGTCTGTGATGATGATATGCACCAGCCGATTATCCTGCGCACTAATTCGATACGGCGGCAAGGTCATCTTAATGATACCGGTACTGCCTGACGAAGCTGAATCCATTTCTTTTAATCTGCGTACTCGCTGTAAATGCGTCGCTAAATCAAACTCCTGGTGCAAAATATTATCAATTACCAGCGCTACTTTATCAGGTTTAATAGGTTTAATAATAAAGTGTCTTGCCCCCCGCTCGAGTGCGTCAATAATTGCCAGCCTGGTCTCCATCGCACTAATGACGACAATCTTGGCCTTAGGGTCGGCGGCAATGATTTTTGATGTAGCTTCTGCTCCGCCGAGGCCCTGCATGGTTAAGTCCATAGTCACTACATCTGGTTTGACTTTCATATATTCCACAAAAGCCTGTGAACCATTTTCCGCTTCGCCAACCACTTCATGTCCTAGGTCAGTAATAATAGCGCGCAGGCTTTTTCGCGCTACAGCCGAGTCATCCACAATGAGCACCCTTGCTGATACTTTGGTCTTGCCCTCGGCTTGCTTGTTTTCTAAACCATACGCTTCTTTTAAACTTTTGAGCAAGGCCGCTCTTTTTTCATTATCAATATCCTGCTGCAGCACATTATCGATTACTGACTCAACCCTTTTTTTTGAAAAAGGCTTGGGGATAAAATGCCTGGCACCTCGTTCTAAAGCATCAAGAATAGTCCCCTTCTCTTGCCTGGCACTCACTACAATAACACGTGCCTCCGGATATAACGCTAGTATTTCTGAAATAGCCTGCTGCCCATCACAATCTGGCATAGCAAGATCCATAGTCACTACATCAGGCTGCAACTTTTTATACTCGCTAACTGCTTCTCTCCCACTTTGGGCCTCGCCAGCAATGATATGTCCCTGGGCTGTTACTATTTTTCCCAGTACTTTACGCATTACCAGTGAATCATCCACAATTAATATCCGTGCCACTAGTTACTCACCTCTTTTGACTTTTCCCGCATGCTTAGTGCAGTATGAATACTTTCTAAAAGGCTTAACCGATCCAGCTTATGCTCATACATATCAAAACCTGCCCTGAGACCCTTTTCCTTATCGCCCTCGCCTCGAAGCGAGGTTAAGGCAATTACCGGCAATCCCTTCAGCCCTTCATCAGCGCGTATAGCCCTGACAAGCTCAAGACCTGTCATAACTGGCATTTCAATGTCACTGATTACAACATCCACGCTGGTAGTTTTTAATATTTCCAGCGCCTCCTGACCATTTTCGACCGCAATAACTTGGTACCCGGCAATTTCGAGATAGCTTTTGACCACTTTCAAAAAGAATGGCGTGTCTTCCGCCAATAATATCGTAAACCTATTACTTTGGGCCTCAGTACTAGAAAATTGGGGTTCTCTTGAAGAAACTGAAAGATATTCCGGTACTGCTTCGGTAAGCAGTTCATGAATATTTAATAATGTAACCATATTACCATTAATAATGGCAGACCCCAAAATTCCTTTGCCGACGACAGCTTCAGATTCTAATGAGATAGCTGTATACACGGCATCATGAATTTTTTCCACCATTATCCCAATAGGAAACTTTATTAGTTTAGGTAAGATAACATATACTTTTGTCGGCTGATTTTTTCTCCTGGTAAGCGGTAAATAATGCTCTGGGCGAATTATTCTAGTTGTTCGGCCATGGAAAATAAAATAGTACTTAGTCCCAATTTTTTTCAGCTTAGTTATATCTACTTCTTCCACCCTTGATACCATAGCTAAATCAAGACCCAGCATTTCACTGCCGGAACATTGAAACAGCAGCACATACTGTTCTTCAGCATGTACCTTTTGATTCACACTATCTTGCAGCGCAGGTGCAGCAAAAAAGGCCAGCTTTTGTGTAATATGATGGCTCTCGGTATCAAGAATCATCGCAATACTGCCATCACCAAGCACTGTGGCTCCCGAATACAAACCACAGTTACTTACTATTTTTTCATTTGGCTTTACCAGAATTTCTTCGTTATCATATACCGCATCAACAACCAGTCCATACTCTTTCGCACCAGCCTTCACGATTACTACCCGCAAAGACTCCCGATCCAGCGTAAAACAATCAAAGAGACTTTTCGCCGGGGCAGCAGTTCCTTCTAAAATATCACGTAACCTGATTAGCGGCATTATCTTACCTCTAAGGCGCAAAGTGGTCTGATCATATACCTTTTCTACCGTTACGCCTTTCTTTTCATCAGGCCGGATCAGCAGCAGTTCTTTTATATTAGATAATGGGATAGCATAAGGCTGCCCTTGTTCAACGATGATTACCGCCGCAATAATAGCTAGTGTCAACGGCAGCAGCAACCGAAAGGTAGTCCCGTGCCCCTTTTCAGAAAAAAGCTCAATCTTGCCACCTAATTTTTCGATATTGTTCTTTACTACATCCATACCGACACCGCGCCCGGAAAGATCAGTAATCTCCTCCGAAGTAGAAAAGCCGGGCCGCATGATCAAATTCAGCACATCAGCTTGCCCCAAGTGCCCTTCCTCATCTTCGGCAATAAGCCCCTTTCTCAGGGCCAACTGCTTCACCTTATCCAAATCAATACCAGCACCATCATCAGTAATATCGACAATAACCCTGCCGCTTTCCTGATAAGCACGCAAAGTCAAAACGCCTGCTGCAGGTTTGTTATTTTCCTGTCTGACACTAGGCTTCTCAATACCATGATCTAAGGCATTACGTACCAAATGCGTCATAGGGTCGACCAGCGCCTCAATCAAGGAACGATCAAGTCCCACACGCAAGCCCTCCAGCTTCAAGTCAACCTCTTTCCCGAGCTTATGCGACAAATCCCTGACAATACGCGGAAACTTATTAAAAACGTTAGCAATTGGCTGCATTCTAGTCTGCATAATTGTTTTTTGCAAACTGGTGGTCAGCTCATCTATGCTTTGGGCTGTCGTCTCGAGCTGTACTGCCTCTCTGCCTGCAGCGTCAGCAATTCTCAGTAACTGATTGCGCCTAAGCACCATTTCACCAGCTATAGTTAGTAAGTCATTTAATAATCCCACATTGACCCGTACGCTGTCTTCTGTAAATTCTTTTTTGGTAGGTAGCGCATGAACCTCTTTTAAAGGACTGGCTGCTTCGGGAATTGATACAGGCGGGGCCTCTTTTATATCACTTTTCCCCGCCGACTGTTCATTGTCCATCTCGGTTAGTTCATTCCATACGTCCCAAGCCGAAAAGGAATCTTCCGTGCCCGCCTTAGTGCCTTGCCCCGCTTCTGCGCTAAGGCGACCTAGCGCCGCCATATGTTCAGTAATATCATATTCTTCGCTATCTTGTGGAGCTTCGAGCAAAACTTTAAGTACATCAAGCGCTGCCAAGAGCTCGTCTATCATTTTAGTACTAGAGCTTATTCGCTGTTCGCGAAGCTCCCCCAAAACGCTCTCCATACTGTGCGCTAAATCCACAATTTTATTTAGCGCAAAAAAGCCAGCCGTCCCCTTAATACTATGCGCAGCGCGAAACATGCCATGAATAGCATCTTTATCAATTACGCCTTGCTCCATTGCCAAAAGACCGGTTTCCATTTCAGAAATATGCGCTTTTGCTTCCAGAACAAACTCATGTAAAAGGTCACTGTCCTCTATCAAGCCAATCACCTGCCACTACCATCTTTATACTTTAAATTCACTTACAACTTTTTCCAGACAATTTGCCATTTCTCCCACATCATGAGCACATTCACTGACCTTTGATGCCTTGGCGGCTGTGTCAGTAATGGCTTTATCTGTTTCCTGCATGCTTTGTGAAATATCCTGTGTGCCTTTCGCAATTTCCTGCGTAGCCTGTGAAATATTCATCATAACCGAAGACATTTCATTAGTACTTCTCGCTACTTCATCCGCCTTTTCGGAAATCTCCAGATTGGCCTGTAATAATTCTGTTACCCCCAAAGCCATCTTTGTTGCATTTTGGGCCACCGCGCCGCTTCTTTCAGCAATGCTGGCTACCTCTTTGCTAATTGTTGTTTCTGGCAGCTCAACTGTATCATCAAAGTCATCCGGCTGTCTTTGCCCCTGTTCGCTTACCGACGCAGCAATAGTTTGCGTAATATCCATCGTTTCAGCGATAACAGCGTCAATTTTACCAACTACCAAGACCGCCTCTGTCATATCATGCTGCATATCCTCAATCTGCTGAGCAATACGCGCGGCTTCTTCCGCTGTCCGTTTAGAAAGTTCTTTGACTTCGCCAGCTACTACGGCAAAGCCTTTACCTGCTTCACCAGCTCCCGCCGCCTCAATGGTAGCATTGAGCGCCAGCATATTGGTCTGCTCAGCAATATTACGAATAATGCTGATGATATTGTTAATTTGCTTAGATGAAACATTTAATTTTTTAATAATTTCATTGGTTTCATCAGAACGTTTTTGCGCCTCAGCGGCAATAAATATAGAACGTTTGCACGATTTAGCCACTTCCTGGGTAAACCCGGCTACTCGGTTGATACTTTGTGATACCTCGGCAATAGCTAAGCTGACCTCATTGACTTCCCCGGCTACAAATTTTGAAGTTTCGGCCGCCTTTTTAGCTGCAGCCGACATTTCATTAGCCATAGCGTCAATTGAATCCACACTGTGGCTGACTTCTTCAGTAGAGCTGGCATTTTGCTCAGTACCCGCAGAAATTTGCTCTACTGCCGCACTGACTGTGCTGACTGTTGCACTCATTTCTTCAGTATTAGCAGCTAGTGTAGCGGCAATATCCACTAGATTATTAGAACTTTCCTGCATTTCTAAAGTCGACACAGAAATATTACGAACCATCCCCTGCCAGTCATCTACCATTTTATTAAAGCAGGCCGCCAATTTAGCAATTTCATCTTTTCCGGCAATTGCTGCGCGCACAGTAAGGTCTCCCTCTGCGAGTAATTCCACACGCTTGGTTAATAGCTCAATCGGGCTTGTAATACGCCGAGCAGCCATAAAGGTTACGGCAATGCCTACTAAAGTAAAGCAGATAGTCATACCAATAAATAGCCATTTTAAATACAATAATGGCTGATAAGCAATAGCCTCTTCTACCGTCATACATAGCAGCCACTTTGTCGATGGTATTTGTTTATATACCATAATCATCTCTTTACCATCTTCATGGTAAACTTTAACCCCTTGTCCTTTGAACACAGCGTCCTTGACAATACCGCTAATATCTTTCATGTTTTCAAGCTCAAACAATTTCTTACCAATTACCTCTGCATTTTTATGAGCCAAAATAAAGCCTTTTTCATCCACCAAAAAAGCATTGCCCTGCCCATCCATGGCTATCTTCTTAACGTTTTCTGTCAGAGTATTTAGTAAAATATCAGCACTAACAACACCTGCTATCTTCCCGTCAGTTGTTTGACAAGGGAGCGCAAAAGATACTACCAGTTCTTTAGAGTCGGCATCAATATAAGGCTCGGTAAAAATCGGTTTTTTTTCTTTCATGGCTGTTATATACCACGAACGCGTGCGTGCGTCAAAACCAGGTGGTGGAGTCCACCCTGCTCCGCTAATGACCTTCCCCTCCACAGTGCCTAAGTAAACATCAACAAAATTAGTATCCATTTTTTTATATTTAGCCAATAATTCTGCTGACAAAGAGCCATTATCTCCTAACGTCTGTATAATACCAGTTGCATCCTCAACTTCCTTTTGTTTGGTATTCAGCCAACCGTCAATCTTATTTACCTGTGCGTCAAGTACTGCATTCATTTCTTTTTCTATACTATCGATACAAAGGTTTTTGGTAAAAAAGTAACCTGCCAAGGAAACTGTGAGTAAAATGCCTACTGACATACAGGAAAAAATTAATACTAGTTTTTTTCTGATACCCATAACACACCTCCAAAGTCATGTAAACTTAAATTATATGTACGACTCTTGTACTAAAAATTTTCTCGCTAAACGACAATTTTCAACATGAAAAAGCAGCAAACTCTTTACCTTGTAAATAAGAGGTGTTCCCAATAAATTAATCCTATTGAGACACCTCTTTGTCAATTTCTTTATGATGAATCAAGTTGCCAAAATACCGGCCAGTTCATAATCAAATAAGTCAATTTTATTGCAGAAATCATTGACCTCAGCATACGGCACAGCAACCATTTTGCCCTCCCGATAAGCCATCAGGCAGTTGGCCTCATC
>JAJFUN010000104.1 GCA_021372375.1 Pelosinus sp.
ACACTTACTTATTTTAACACAATTGTTTGCAGCTTGGCAATGAAAATTCAATAAAAATACCGTCTGACTAATATTTTATCCTATCAGCAGACGGCCTACTTCTTACTTCTTGAGATTGTAAAAGACACTAATACCGTTATACTGAGCAGTATCGCCTAATTCTTCTTCGATTCTGAGGAGTTGGTTGTATTTTGCTACCCTGTCAGTACGAGCCGGCGCGCCTGTTTTGATTTGGCCAGCATTAACGGCTACGGCAATATCAGCAATGGTCGCATCTTCGGTTTCGCCTGAGCGGTGAGAAATGATGGCGGTATAGCCAGCGCGCTTTGCCATTTCAATGGCATCAAAGGTCTCGGTCAAGCTGCCAATTTGATTTACTTTTACCAAAATAGCATTAGCGGTACTCGCTTTGATGCCGCGGCTTAAACGCTCGGTATTGGTAACAAATAAATCATCGCCAACCAATTGTATTTTACCGCCCAACCGTTTGGTCAACAGTGTCCAGCCTTCCCAGTCATCTTCAGCCATACCATCTTCAATCGAGATGATTGGATACTTTTCCACAAGCTTAGCATAAAATTCCACCATTTCAGCTGACGTAAGCACTTTGCCTTCGCCGGCTAAATTGTATTTGCCATCCTTGAAGATTTCTGAAGCAGCTACATCCATAGCCAGCCGCACTTCATCACCAGGTTTATAGCCGGCCTTTTCAATGGCTTCAATAATTACCTGAATGGCCTGCTCATTAGATTCAAGGTTTGGCGCAAAACCACCTTCATCGCCAATTGCGGTATTTAGGCCGCGATCTTTCAATACCTTTTTGAGGTTATGGTAAATTTCGGCGCAGGTTCTAAGCGCCTCAGCAAAGGTTTTGGCGCCAACCGGCATAACCATAAATTCCTGAATATCTACATTATTGTCAGCATGAGCGCCGCCGTTTAGGATGTTCATCATCGGTACAGGCAGCTCTTTGGCATTAAAACCACCAAGGTATTGGTACAAAGGCAGCTGCAGCGCACTTGCAGCCGCTTTGGCCACTGCTATGGATACGCCAAGAATGGCATTAGCACCAAGCTTTCCTTTGTTTGGTGTACCATCAAGTTCAATCATCGTTTTATCAATAGCTACTTGATCAAGTGCATCAAAACCAACAATTTCTGGAGCAATGACGCTATTTACATTTTCTACAGCCTGCTGTACACCTTTTCCCAGATAACGGTCTTTGTCACCATCACGAAGCTCTACAGCTTCATAGATACCGGTAGATGCGCCTGAAGGAACAGATGCACGGCCAAGCGTGCCGTCCTCTAAGATTACATCTACTTCCACAGTAGGGTTTCCTCGGGAGTCCATAATTTCACGGGCAAAAATATCAGTAATTGTCGTCATTATTTAACCTCCTATTTTTCCTTGGTCGCTTTATTTTATCAAGCTCGCACCTGTCATTTCAGCAGGCTGCTCAATACCGGCTAAACGTAAAATAGTGGGAGAAATATCGGCCAAAATTCCTTCGCGAAGCTTGGCCTGTTTATGCTCATCAGATACCAGAATAAATGGCACCGGATTGGTTGTATGTGCGGTAAACGGCTCGCCTGTTGCCGGATCCACCATCATATCCGCATTGCCATGGTCTGCAGTAATACAGACAATACCGCCCTCAGCACGCATTGCTTTCACAACACGGCCCACACAAGTATCAACGGTGCTGACAGCTTTCATCGCCGCATCAATAAATCCGGTATGTCCGACCATATCGCCGTTGGCAAAATTCAAAATAATCAAATCATATTTACTCTCGGCAATTTCACCGACTAACCGATCAGTCACTTCTACCGCACTCATCTCCGGCTGCAGATCATATGTCGCTACTTTCGGCGAAGCAATCAAAATGCGGTCTTCGCCAGCACAAGGTTTTTCCTCGCCGCCATTAAAGAAGAAGGTTACATGCGCATATTTTTCAGTTTCGGCAATTCGGAGCTGTTTTAAACCACGCGCGCAGAAAATTTCACCTAATGTATTGTGGATAGCTTGCGGCGGATAAGCAATTTCTACCGGCAGGGTTTCATCATACTGTGTCATGGTCACGAAATAAAGCGGAAAAAATGACTTGCGCATAAAACCGGTAAATTTCGGATCAACCAGCGCTCTGGTCATTTCCCGGCCGCGGTCCGGGCGGAAATTAAAGAATATGACGCCGTCATTCGCTTTTATACCGGCGCAGCCGGCACTTTCAATAACTGTCGGCAAAACAAATTCATCGGTTTCATTTTTTTCATAAGACTGGACTACTGCCGCATGGGCACTAGCGGCCTTAAGGCCTTCACGATATACCAAGGCATTATAAGCCTTCTCTACACGATCCCAGCGTTTATCACGATCCATGGCATAATATCTGCCTGCTACAGTAGCAATTTTACCAAGACCAATTTCTTTAAGTTTGCCCTCAAGCGCATCAATATAATGAATGCCGCTAGATGGTGGCACATCACGTCCATCCAAATAAGCATGAATGTATACGTCTTTCAGGCCATACTCTTTGGCCAGCTCCACAAGTGCATACAAATGAGTAATATGACTATGCACACCGCCATCTGATAAAAGCCCCATCAGATGAAGCGCGCCGCCGCTTAGTTTAGCCTGCTCAATTATTTTGCAAAGAACTGGATTTTGGAAAAAGTCTTTATCACGGATGGCTTTGGTAATACGAGTTAGTTCCTGATATACCACACGGCCTGCCCCAATATTTAAATGACCTACTTCCGAGTTGCCCATTTGCCCGTCTGGGAGTCCTACCGCTTCACCAGAACAAGCAAGCCTGGTAGTCGGAAAACTTGCTGTAAGTTCATCCATATTAGGTGTAGCGGTTTTGTAAATGGCATTACTCGGATCATCGGCACGGCCTATGCCCCATCCGTCTAATATAACAAGTGCTATTGGTTTTTTCAGAGTACTCACGCCGTCCCTCCTAATAGAGGCTGTCGCACTACGATTATTGGCTACGTAAAAAGCCTCCCCCTGTCGCTGAAGCGACATCCCCCTCGAAGAGGGAGACTTGAGTTAAAGCCTCCATCCTTGAGGGAGGTGGCGTGAAACGCCGGAGGAAGTTTTTTCTATTGACTAATGCAACAATCTCTTAAAATTTAGTGTGTTTTTTACGCACTTTTAGATATATTAGAATTTAACAATGCCGCTAAAGTCAGCTGCTTTTAATGAAGCGCCGCCAACGAGTGCACCGTCAATATCGCTTTTAGCCATCAGTTCAGCCGCGTTGTTAGCTTTTACACTTCCACCATATTGAATTCTAACTTTTTCAGCTGCTTCATTACCAAATACTTCCGCAATTGTTTTACGGATAAATGCGCATACTGCATTAGCATCATCAGAAGAAGCTGTTTTGCCTGTGCCGATTGCCCAAATTGGTTCATAGGCAACAACAAGTCCCGAAACCTCAGCTGCGCTAAGATCAGCCAGCCCTGCTTTGACCTGAGTGCCAATAACCTTTTCCATAACGCCTGATTCGCGCTGTTCTAAAGTTTCACCAACACACATAATAGGCACAAAAGCGCTGGCTAGTGCTGCTTTTACTTTTTTGTTAACTGTTTCATCGGTTTCAGCAAAATACTGACGGCGTTCAGAATGGCCGATAATGACATATTTGCAGCCAGCATCTTTCAGCATATCGGCAGAAATTTCACCAGTAAAAGCCCCTTTTGCTTCCCAGTGCATATTTTGAGCACCAAGTTGAATATTGGTGCCTTTTGCTGCTTCTTTCACAGCAGCAAGTGCGGTGAACGGAGCACAAATTACGATTTCTCTATCTTTTACATCAGCTACAAGCCCGGCTAATTCCTTAACCATG
>JAJFUN010000133.1 GCA_021372375.1 Pelosinus sp.
AATCTTCTTCTCATTACAAAAAGCAATCCCTGTCTGCTTGAGCACTTTACTCGAAACTTTGATATTTTTCGTAACCATTTTAACTGTTTGGTTTGGCCTGACCCAATCATAAATGCGAATGTTTTCAAGTGCTGCCAGCCTCCAGCGGGCTCTTGGGAAAATACCTAGCTTGGTTACACCTGCCCCGCCGCATTGGATAATAGACTCGATTAAGATTGTAGGGGGTACAACTTTTTCATCAGGTAAAAGCTCCTGGTAAAATAAAAAGTCCCTTGCATACGTTTTAATCCCCACTATTTCTTCTGCACTAACCGCAATCAGTTCATCAACAAACAAAAAGGGATATCTTTGCGGAAGTAAGGTCTCGATTTCCATTATAACCTGCCCCGGCTTGCTAGCATATCTTGAATCAGCCTTTTTTTATCGACTTTACTGTTAGCATTAAGCGGGAAGTCCTCAACAAACATAATTTTTTGCGGACAGTAATGAGGCCGCATTTTTTTATGACAAAAAGCCAAGATATCAGCGGCCGCTAATTCTTTTTTAGTTCTAACAATCCACGCACACACTTTCTGACCTTTAACCGAATCATCAAGACCTGCTACCGCAGCATCAGCCACACCAGGACACTCACGCAGAATATCTTCAACTTGCTCAGGAATGACCTTGATGCCCCCTGTATTGATAAGACCAGTTTTTCTGCCTAATAAATATAAATATCCCCCATCTACTCTGCCCAAATCACCTACTGTTGCCTTAGGCCTATATTTAGGCGCCAGATAGGGGCTTTCTGCCCAAATTACGTTTTCTTCAATAGTAATCTTCACATGGGGAAAGGGCTTGCCTACCGATTGGCTCTGCGTCAGCAAATCCTCGCCAGTTAAATAGCTGACATGCCCTAGTTCGCTGGCACCGTAATATTCCACCACCGCTGCATTAGGAAAAAAGCCTAGTAAAGCTTTAGCTGTACTATGGTCTAGCTTAGCCCCGCAGCTTACTATTGAATTAATCCCGGTCAGTGGTTTTGTCAGCACTTTAAGCAAAATACGATAGTTTGCTGGAACCATAAAGATAGCTGTTGCGTTTTGCAGCCTCATTTCTTTCAGCCAGGTTCGCGGCATAGAACTGCCAGCGAGCACCACTGTGCCGCCTTCAGAAAGCATATGCACACAGGCATTCAAATTGGCGGAATAGGCAAGCGAACCTGCTAAATATAGCGTGTCATTAGCGCAAAGATTAAATAGCTGGCTTTGGAAGGAAAAGGCTCGTACCCAGCTTTGATGGTCGCGCCAAATTACTTTGGGCATACCTGTACTGCCAGAGCTCAGCGCCCCTAAGAAAAGGTCTGCCTCCGTAATTTTCGGTAATAAAGCCGTCTTGGCAGGCAGCACGAAATCTTCAGTGATGGTAAATAGGATTTGCTCTGCTTTCGCTAATTCTGTACAAACTTCAACGGAAGCTGCCGGATCAATCAGTACGCAAACTCCGCCTGCTTTGACTACGGCAAAAAAGTGCAAAAGGGCCTTAACAGGATTGGCTAATTTAACTAAAACCCGATCGCCCTTTTTTATCTGCGCCGCCAAATGGCTGGCCACTAAGTTAACTCTTTCGCTAATTTGCTGATAGGTATAAAGCTTCTCTCCAAAAATCAGGCATGGCTTTGCTGCTTGCTGGCTACTCATACTAATAAATTTATCATAAATAAGCATCTTCCCCGCACCTTTCTATGAGCACAGCATTACCCATACCTCCGACTGCCCCAATTGATGCTATACCCCATTTCCCCTGAACTTTGGCTAAAGCCTTTAGTAAATGCAGTAAAATAATAGCGCCTGACGCACCATACGGATGTCCGTAGGCTAACGCCCCGCCAAGCATATTGGTTTTGGCTAGACTAAAATCCAGCCGCTGACAGCAGGCCAGGATTTTTACAGCAAACGCCTCGTTTATTTCAAGCGCCGCAATATCGTCTAATGATATTTGGCGCCCCTGCAGCAGCTTTTGGATGGCATAAACAGGGCCTAATGGAAAAAAGTTTGGATCGCAGCCACAGCTTATAGTCTTATGTAAAGTAGCCTCCGGCCTCAGCTTATATTTCTTTACGGCTGCCGGCGATGCCAGCAAAATAGCTGCCGCCCCGTCATGCTTCAAACAAGTATTGCCGGCAGTAATACGACCGCCAGCTAGAAAAGCAGGCGGCATCCGTTCAAGCAGGGCCAAACTTATCCGCTGCCTGATACATTCATCAGCCGCAATTTCTTTCCCATCTTGCGCAAGCGGCAGTATAATATCCCGGAGGAGCCCTTGCTGCTTGGTTAAACAGGCCCTTTTATGACTCTCCAGCGCGTATAAATCCAT
Organism: Pelosinus sp.; assembly: GCA_021372375.1. Classification (GTDB taxonomy): domain Bacteria; phylum Bacillota; class Negativicutes; order Propionisporales; family Propionisporaceae; genus JAJFUN01. Next base: position 2,359 of record JAJFUN010000133.1, read on the forward strand.
ATCCTTGCGGGAAATCTCCATTTTTTCGGCTAATTTCTCGGCGGCTTCGCCAATACTTGGATCACCGACCTCAGGCGTCGAAAACGGTGCGCTCTCATAATACACATTATCACCCTGAAAACGCGGGTCACGGTGATTAAACTGCCGCCTTGGCGCCATACTGGTACTTTCCACCCCGCCAGCAATCACCAGCTCAGCCTGACCTGAAACAATCTGGCCCATTGCCAGCTGAATAGCACTAAGCCCTGAGCCGCACTGCGAATCTATCGTTATACCCGGAATGCTATAAGGCCATCCTGCTGCCAGCAGCGAAACTCTGGCAATATTACCGCCAGGCCCTACCGCATTACCTAATAAAACCTGATCAATAGTATCAGGTGAAAGGCTATATCTCCTTAATACTTCATTTAAGACCAGCGCCGCAAGCCTTTCTGGCAAAAATTCCTTCAAATAACCGTTGGTCTTGCCAATCGGTGTTCGCACACCACCAACAAGGTATACCTCACTCATAACCGCACCTTACTAAGTCGCCTATTTACAGCTGCGCCGATAAACGCAGCAATAGCAACCTTAATTAAATCGCCCGGAATAAACGGCAGAGCGCCTGTTACAAGGGCCTTATCGAAACCTATGCCTGTAACAAAATTCAGCCACAGCACCCCAAAGATATATACTACGATAATGCCGCCGATAATATTAGAAACTACTAACCGCCA
>JAJFUN010000144.1 GCA_021372375.1 Pelosinus sp.
CAAGAAATTCATTGGTTTCGATCCAGCCGCGGCTGTCTGTTTTTATGGCGGTATTTTCAAGCTGCAGGGTATCTGTGTTTGCAAGGATGCCGGAAGCCACCATGATTTCTTCGGCCCGTACTTCGCTGATATTGCCGCTATGATCGGTAAACGTTACAATCTTATCGCCCTGTGCTGTTCTTACAGAGGTTGTGAGAGCGCTTAAGCGGACGTTGATACCAAGAATCTGAAAGTTCTTTAAGAGCTGGGCTGAAATCTCAGCGTCTTCTTTGGGCAGTAGTCTGTCAGCACGTTGCAGGATGGTAATGTTGGTCCCAGCGGCAGCAAATATATGGGCAAATTCTGTGCCAATCGGGCCGCCGCCCAGAATAATCAAGCTTTTGTAGGGCTTCTTAGGGTATTTATTGCCAAATAGAGATTCAGAACAGATATAGCCTGCTTCTGTTAAACCGTCAATTTGCGGGATAAAGGAGCGTGCGCCCACGGCAATGAAGATCTTATCAGACGTAATTTCTTCGGAGATGGTGCCGTCATTTAGCTTAATCTGGATATTCTTTGGACCAGTGAAATAGCCTGTGCCCTGGTAAATATCAAGGTTGGGTTTAGCTTGATAGTAAGCGAGTACCGCTTGGCTTTCGTTTATTTTTTGCCACACTCGATTGGAGACTATATCCCAGTTTATATGCACCGAGCTAGTCTCAACGCCGATTTTAGTAACTTCCATGATTTCTCTTATGTAATCTGCGGTAGTTGCCATTACTTTGGTTGGAATACAGCCGCGCGTCAGACACGTTCCGCCAAAGTGGCTTCTTTCTATTTGAGCACATTTAAGTCCTTGTTTGAGTGCTGCATCCAGCACAATATTATTCGAGCCGGTGCCGATTGCGATTACATCATATTTTTTCACGCTACCTTCTCCTTTGCACTATTTTCGTATATAGCTAATATTACTATTAGTAATTTTTTAAAACAAGACTTTTAAGTTGGTTGATGTACTTAGTGGTTTTGTTTGCTATCGTAGGGAAAATTTGAAGATTTTTATGTTACACTTAGTTCTATTTTATAAGAAGTGCAGAGGAAAAACACAATGACTAATGATTTATTAGCAAATCTGGATAAAATACACACAACTCAATTAGGCGCTGAGCGAGTCAGAAAGAATTTAAGCTTGGATATTGCGGATGTTATTGTGTGGTGCAAACGAAAAGTCGAAAACGCCAATAATATTATTAAAAGAGGGAAGAATTGGTATGTGCACGTTGATGATTTTGTTTTGACCATCAACGCTCATAGTTTTACAATAATTACTGCGCATAAAGAAAAGGTGCAATAACATGATAAGGGATGTGGATTTTTCAGGATAGCATTGAACTCTATATTGAAAATCGCAAGAATGGGCAGGAGTTAGGAAATGAAAGATCATAGAGAGAACAAGGTTTGGGAGCTAAAACAGAGTGGTTTTTCGCTGGGAGCTCTGCTTCGGGTTTGGCTGATTATCGGGGCTACTTCCTTTGGTGGCGGAGCTATGACCCAGTATTTGATTCAGGATCATTTTATTTATCGGCGGTCTTGGATTACTGAGGAGGAATATGCTCACTTTTGGGCTATGTGTCAAATTGCGCCGGGCATTAATTTATTGGCTGTCACCATACTTATTGGCAACCATTTGGCAGGAAGGATGGGTGTGGCTATCTCCTTACTAGGACTGGTTCTGCCGAGTGCAGTGATTACTATTGCTATTTCCGCCGCTTACTCAAGCATTAGTCAATATCCTAGGGTGCAATCAGCTCTTAGGACAGTGTTTGCCGCTATTTTCGGAATTTCGCTGGCGACCAATTGGCGGATGGTTCGGCCGATTTTGCTGGCCAATTATAAACATGGATGGCAGCGATTTGCCTTTACGCTGGGACTCTTTACAGGCAGCGCTGTTTTTTATATGGTTTGCAAGCCTCCGGTGGCTATTTTATATATACTGGGAGGTCTATTTGGCGCGGCGGTGTATTGGCGTACGGCAAAAAAAAGTGATGAGGGGGAATAGCTATGTACTGGCTGTTGTTTTTTGCCGTGGTTTTGAAGGCAGTATTATTTTCTACGGGCGGGATGGGGCCGCTCCCTAGTCTACATAATGATTTAATCGCCTATGGCTGGTCGACAGAAAAAGAATTTACGGAAGCGTTGGCTATCGGTCAACTTACGCCAGGGCCTAGCGGTCTATGGGTATTAAGTCTGTGTTATCTTGTGGCGGGTCTGCCAGGTGCCCTCTTGTCATGCTTGGCTCTACTATTGCCGCCACAGCTTATTTTGCTTGTGCAGTACGGCTACTCCCGAATTGCCGGTCATGAAGCGACCCAGGGAGTGCTGGATGGTGTAGTGCTAGTGATTGTCAGTTTTAGTGTGCTTGTTCTGGCAGAGATTATGAAAAGTAATGGTCTTGACATCAGCCTGCTGATCATTACGGCTGTTAGCGCAGCCTTAGCCATTTCACGACGTGTTTCGGCCAACTACATACTTGCAGTGGCGGCCTTGGTGGGGTTCATCGCCAATTGAAGATAAAGCCAATTTTCTTTGGCGCCAACAGGGAAAGAACGACGACTGTCGAAATTAAAAGTATTAAAACATAGGAGCAGCTTGTTTTTTGGGATTATTGCGGATGGAGAGTGGTTTTATGCAGACAGAGTACGCCTTGCTGATTCATGACAACGCTTTAGCAATATTAAATAGCCATGATCTTAATGATGTCCTGGAGCAGACCGTTTTGCGGGCATGTCGGCTGTTTGCGGCAAAACATGGTTTTTTATACACTGTTGAGACATCCGAAGAATTGGAATTAAAGATCGGGATTGGTGCATTTGACACATTTATCGGTCACAAATTGAAAGCTGGGCAAGGCATCCCGGGACGGGTTTGGCAAACCGGCCAGCCTCTTTTAGGGGAAGGGTATGTTGACGAAACAATGCGGACTATGCTAAATGGGGTCTTAACGGTGATTGCGGTACCGCTTAAGGCGAATCAGCATATTATCGGTGTGCTTGGCTTGGCGTTTGCCACTAAAGTCGAGGATGAGCAAAATCTTTTCTGGCTCAGCCGTTTTGCCGAGCTGGTATCAATTGCGATTGATAATGCCCGACTTTACTCGGCTACGTTTGAAATGACAGAAGATATTACCCGCTGGGTGCAAGAAAAAAAGGCATTTGAAAAAATGTTGCAGGATAAGAACACCGAGATTCAAGGCGCTTTAGAAAAAGTGAAGCAAACGCAGTCACAGCTGATACAGCAGGAAAAAATGGCTGGTATTGGTTACCTAGCCGCCGGCGTGGCGCATGAAATCAACAATCCGTTAGGCTTTAGCCAGAGTAATTTTGCTACCTTGCAGAAGTATTTTCGCAGCATGTCAGAGTTGATGCTGGTTTATCAAAGACTTTGCAGCAAAGTTCAAGCCGAAATACCGACTTTGCAGGAAGAAGCTATGCAAATTGCCGCTTTAGCCAAACAGAAAAAAATCGCTTATATCTTAAAAGACATCGGACCATTGTTTGACGAAACCAATGATGGCTTGAACCGCGTTGGCAATATTGTTAAAGCGCTGCGGATGTTTTCGCGGGTTGACCAGGAAAATGATTTTGCTGAGTACGATTTGAACGAAGGGGTTAGAAATTCATTGATTTTTGCCCGTAATGAGCTCAAATACATTGCCGAAGTCAGGGAGAATCTGTCTGAATTACCGGCTGTCAGGGCTAGGGGCGGACAGATTAATCAAGTGCTTTTAAATATTATCCTAAATGCTGCTCATGCTGTCAAAGACAAGGGTACGGAGGGCAAAGGGGTGATTACGATAAGCACTTATGCCGATAGTCACTTCGTCTATTGTGCTGTTATGGACAACGGTACAGGTATACCGGAAGAAGCCAGGAAGAATATTTTTGATCCATTTTTTACGACCAAGCCAGTTGGCCAGGGTACCGGCTTAGGGCTTAGTATTTCTTATGACATTATTGTCAATAAGCATCAGGGCGAAATTTCATTTATAACAGAGCTTGGAAAAGGCACGACTTTTATCATTAAGTTACCGTTTGATACTTCGAAAGGAGCCTCATGATGGCGGGAAAAATAAAAGATTTAATTGATCAAATTATTGCCAAGCGGTCAAATGGCAATGCAGCCATAGCTAGGATTACCAAAACTAAGCTGGTGCTGAAGGGAATCAATCCGGATAGTTATACGAAAGATTCGGTAGACGATCAGGAGATTATTGCTGGTATTGTTCAGATAGCTGCTGAGCTTGGTGTGACATTGCATAAGAACTTGGCCTTTGGAACCAAGGACGTTGTCGCCGCTTACTCGCTGCAGAAAGAAGTAACGGCGGCAGTGTCGGAAATTAGCGGACAGTTGATGGATGTACAGCCTAAAATGATTATTTATTTTGCGTCTTCCCTATATCAGCCGCAGGCTATGGCGGCGGCTATGCAAGCGGCATTTCCAGAAGCCGCAATTTTCGGGTGTACGACCGCTGGTGAGATTGTGAGCGGCAGGATGCTTGATGGATCGGTTGTGGCTATGGCTTTTAGTTCGGCGATTATCGAGGATGTGGTTGTTGAAACTGTACCAAATATCAAAGCAAGCAGTGATTCAGCTTTAGTATTTTCTTCTTTTGAAAGCTATTATCAAGCGCCGCTGCAGGAACTTGATCCGGAAAAACATGTTGGTATTGTGTTGTTTGACGGATTATCGATGGCGGAGGAAAGGTTAATGGAGAAAATTGGCGATTGTACCAATATAACTTTTATTGGTGGCTCCGCCGGGGATGATCTTAAATTTGCAGCAACTTATGTTTGTGCAAATGGCAAGGCGTATACCGATGCTGCAGTTCTGGCGCTTATAAAGCCTGCGTGCCGTTTTGATATCATTAAAACACAAAGCTTTCGCAGCATGGGCATCAAGCTTACAGCCACCAAAGTAGATGAAGCCAGCCGTACGGTTTTTGAGTTTAACGGGAAATCGGCCGTAGTGGCTTATGCTGAAGCAATCGGTCAGAGTATCGGGGCACTTTCTGAATATTTTATAAATCATCCTCTTGGCCTAATGGCTGGAGGAGAGCCTTTTGTACGGAGTCCGCAGCGGATTAAGGATGACAGCATCGTGTTTTATTGTAATATGAGAGAAGGCATGGAACTTGAAGTTCTGGAAGCTACTCAAATTGTAGAAGAAACCAGACGCGTTGTGGAAAATAAAGAAGCAGAAATCGGCTCGCTAAGGGCGCTGATAAATTTTAACTGCATTTTGCGGACTATTCAGCTTAAAAGCCAGGGTATGACCGCAGCGTATGGCTCTACTTTTGCCAAGGTACCGACTATTGGCTTTAGTACATATGGAGAGGCTTATATCGGTCATGTCAATCAGACCGCTACAATATTGGTTTTTGCCTAAAGTCAGTAATTTTCACAGTTAAAGAAAGGCTTATTTCATAATTGCCTGAATCTTATAAAAATAAAAGGATATTAGAAATATTTGTAGAATTAATCTACAGAATGTAAATTTTTGGTCTACTGTAATAATAAAGAAGCTTTTATTGCAGTATTTTGTGAGGTGGAATGGCTATGCAGAAGAGACATCCGCTACTACAGGGACAAGTGCAAAAATATTTGGATGAGGAGCTTCTTGATGAACAACTGATAGCATTTTTAGAAGCTATAAATGTTGACTATGTAAACTCGGAAAACTGCAAGCAGTTAATGCAAGGCGATTTAAAACAAAGATTAAACGACTATCAGGAAAGTCAGGATTGGCTGCAGCGCTTGCAACTGCAGCTTATTCAACAAGAAAAAATGGCAGCGATTGGGCAATTGGCGGCAGGCATTGCGCATGAAATTAATAATCCGCTGGGCTATATGCAAAGTAATGTAGAAACGCTGGGCAACTATACCGCTAAAGTTCGTATGTTTTTAGAAAAATTGCAGGAACTGCGGGGGAAATTGCAGGCGGAGGAAGTAAATAAAGATGACTTTGTCACGCAGGTGGAACGGCTGCGCCGACAAGGTAAGATTGATTATATTTTGCAGGATATTGATGCCGTTATTGCCGAATCGCTAAGTGGCGTGCAAAAAATCAATAAAATTGTTAAAAGCCTTTTGGGATTTGCGCGGCGGGGCGAAATCGTGGAAATGGTGGATTATGATCTTAATCAGGGCATTCATGATACGTTGATTGTTGCGCATAATGAAATAAAATACCATGCTCAAGTTGTCGAAGAGCTGGGTGAGATTCCGCTAGTTAAGGCGGCAGATGATGCAATAAATCAGGTTTTGCTCAATATAATTATTAATGCCGTATATGCCATAAAAGAAAAGGGCGATAAGGGCTTAATTATTGTGTCTACTAAGTTGTCGGAAGGATATGTGGTATGTCGTATTTCTGATAATGGCATTGGCATTCCTAAGCAGAGTCTCGAAACTATTTTTGAACCGTTTTTCACCAATAAGCCAGCTGGGGTTGGAACCGGGCTTGGTCTAAGTATTGCGCGGGATATCATTGTCAATAAGCATGAAGGGAAAATTAAAGTGGAGAGTGAAGTCGGCAAGGGGACAACCTTTGTTATTTCTCTACCAGCAAAATCTGCAGTCTGACAGCATGATATTGTGAAGGTGTGGTGAGCCATGAAAATACTAATTGTCGATGATGAGAAATTCAATTTGGTTATGGCACAAAAGATAATTGAAGAACATTTGCCTGAGGCGGATGTGGTGCTCTGCAATTCGCCGCACAAGGTGTTTACTATACTGGAAACAGAAAAGATTGACGTAATTTTACTGGACATTGTTATGCCTGATATTGACGGGGTTGAGATACTCAAACAAATTAGGGGCTGTGAGGAGTTCAAAGATATTCAGATTTTGATGTTTACAGGGATAAAGGACAAGGATAGTTTTCGCATCTGTTTTGAAAATGGCGCAGATGATTACATTAGTAAACCGATAAATTTGGTGGAATTTGTAGCGCGCCTAAGGGCTGCGCTAAATACCAGAATCAATCTGGTTATGTTGAAAGATACCTTGGTCAAGATGGCGGAACAATATAATACGCTGCATAAGGTTACTAATGAATTGAAAGAAGCGCAGTTTTATTTGGTGCAAAAGGAAAAGTTGGCATCATTGGGGGAACTTGCTGCTGGTGTAGCGCATGAAATTAACAATCCGCTTGGTTTTGTCGCCAGTAATTTGGAAACCATTTCGCTATATCTAAATAAAATTAAGGAATCTTTCACCTTATATCGAAAATGCGCGAAAAGCATGAATTCCTCTGATTTGGAAGTAGCGATTGCTGCTAAAAACGCCGCTGAAGAATATGAGAGGAAGAACAAGATTGATTTTGTTATGGGAGATTTGGGCGCCATTGTAAAGGATTCGCGGGAGGGGACAGAACGAGTTGCGAAAATTGTACGGAGCCTGCGGAATTTTGCGTATAATGGTAATGAAGAGGAAATGACCAGCAATGATTTACATCAGATTATTGAAGAAGTATTGTTAATCGCGAAAAACGAAACAAAGTATGTAGCTAACATTGAAAAATCATTTGGTGTTATACCGCCGATACGTTGTGAAAAAAGCCAAATAGGCCAGGTACTTTTAAACTTACTGATTAATGCGGCACAGGCTATTAAAGAGCAGCAGCGAAGTGATATGGGCCACCTTAGGATTGAGACCTATGTAGAAGGGCCCTATGCAGTTTGCAAAGTGCAAGATGATGGACCGGGGATTGCTGAAGAGCATCTTGGAAAAATTTTTGATCCATTTTTCACCACGAAAGAAGTAGGCAGCGGCACTGGTCTGGGGCTTAGTATAGCTTATGGAATAATTAAACGGCACAACGGTGAGTTTAGCGTTGAAAGCAAGCTAGGCCAGGGGGCAGCATTTACAATGAAAATTCCGCTGGAAATGGAGGCTTTGGAGCCATGAGCCCTAATAATAAGTTTGTCGGGAAAAAAGTATTGTTTGTGGATGATGAACAGCAAATTTTACGGTCGATTGAGCGTTTGTTTTTTGATAGTGACTACGAAATTTTTACCGTAGACAGCGGTGAGGCGGCGCTTGGTATGTTAGCCGAGGAGCAAATTGATTTAATTGTTTCTGATATGCGCATGCCGATTATGGATGGGTATAAGCTTTTATGCAGGGTGAAAGAACTGTATCCAAAGGTTCTGAGGGTGATATTGAGCGGGTATGCTGATGAAAAGGTGGTAATGCAGGCCATACAAAAAAATATTGCCAAAATGTATATGTATAAGCCTTGGGAGAACCAAGAGCTTATCGGGATGCTGGAAAAGATTTTTGAAACAGAAGAGATGTTGTCTGATGGCAATTTAAAAGAGCTGGTAAATAACATTGAAGAATTGCCAATACTAAAAAACAATTATCAAGCCATTATTGACTTGGTGGAGAGAGAAGCAGAATTTGGGCCAATTGCCAGCGCTATAGAACGTGATCAGTCTATTGCTATAAAGGTACTGCATGTGGCAAACTCTGCCTTCTTTGGTGTGAAAACCGGTTCGGTTAAACAGGCAATTACTTATTTGGGGTTGTCTAATATTCGCAATTTGCTGATCTCGGTATCTATTGTCGACACACTGAAGGTTCCTGGCGTTAGCGAAAAAGAAATAAGTTATTTATGGCAGCATGCTTTTTTAAGCAACAAAATTTTGCACGAAATTTCTAAAAAACTGCTGAATAAACCAATTTCGGAAAGTGAATTTTCTGCCGGTCTCTTGCACAACATCGGTAATGTATTCTTTTTGAAGTACTTTCCCAAGGAGTATTTGGGTATGTACAATATGTTGGATGTATCACAGGAAGGCGTGCTGGAACTGGAACAAAGATACTTCCCGGTGACGCACCAGCAGGCAGGCGGTTATTTATTGAAATGGTGGGACTTACCTTATCCGATTGTGGAAGCAGCGCTGTATCACCATACACCTTTTGACAGCCATATTATTAACAAAGAACTTGTTTTGGCGGTCAATATTGCCCAGCATTATGCCAGCAAAATTTTAAACCAAAGTCATGCCGAAGTGTTTGACGATGACGTGTTTAGTGCACTGGGACAGACCCAGGAAAAGGTGGAAGAGGTAGTAAACGGAATTGAATTTTAATAACTGCGGAGGTAGCAGCATGGATATAAGGGTATTGTTTGTTGATGATGAACCTCATATTTTAAATGCGCTCAGGCGCGGCCTTGCTTTTGAGGAATATGAATGTTTTTTTGCTGCCAGCGCAGAAGAGGCGCTTAAAATAATGGAGCAGCAGCAGATTGCCGTTATTGTTACAGATATGCGCATGCCGGGGATGGATGGGCTTGCGCTCTTAAAAATAGTTAAGGAAAAATATCCTGATGTAGTTAAAATTGTACTATCTGGGTATGCACAGTTGCAGCAAATTTTAGCCACCATCAATCAGATTGATGTGTTTAAATTTATTACCAAACCGTGGAAAATGGAAGAAGAATTTAAGGGGATTATTCAGCAGGCCATTGACTACTATGTAATACTTGTGGAACGAAAAGCGCTCAAGGAAGAATTGGAACGAAAAAATGCCGCCTATAAGAATATGATGAATAAACTTGACGTAATTGCTAGAGGCGCGCAGCGTGAATCCAAACATTTGCGGGCATTGACAGAATTGGTTTTTGCCAGTCTCCATAGTCAGATAGAAGAGACAGGCAGTAAAGTGGAATTTGCTGAGTTTTTTGTCTTTGTCCGTGACGCATATCAGGAATATTTGACGACCTATCAGTTTGAAGCTACCGAGGTTATGCTTGCGGAATTTTGGTATGAAATAGCAGAGCGGTTTAAGGCGATGCCGCAAGCAGCAGGGGCTGATGTAGTAAATAAGCTTTCCGGATCCTGCCGGCTAAAGCTAAGCGCAGGCAGTATGAATTTTGCGGTCGGATTATTGCAAAAAGCCTTTTTTGAAAGTCAGGACAAGTTTTATGCGAAATTTATCTTGGAAGAAAAAGTTCATGTGGGTACTAATAAAATTTTGGAATGTTCGCTGGTATTTTCGCATATGAAAGAGACAACTAAAGAAAAGGACGTTTTTTATCAGCGGCGGCTTGATTTTTTGAGTGAATTTTTGACTTTAGTTTTAAAAGAAGCCGAAATTGGCTTTGTTGTCAACAAACTAAATCAAAATGTCGCGGCTAAATTTCAACTGAAGACTAAAGATGTTTAGCTGTAAAACAATATAGATGAGGTTCGATATGGGGCTGTCGCACTAAGAAAATTAGTGCGATATTTTTTTATAAAAACAATGCCTGGGCGTCGGAAAGTCTAGGCATTGGTGAAATTTTGTTTATGTCAGCAAGCTTATCTTGATATTACTGCAAGAACTCCAGCATGGTTTGGATATATTTTTCTCTATTAATCCGAAAGGAACCAACATGAACTGCTCCGGGGACAGATAGGAGCTTTGCCTGAGGATAGCGTTGCTGTATTTTTAAACTATTAGCAAGCGGAATGTCTGTGTCAGCCTCACCGTGAATGAGTAATAATGGCCGGCCGTTTAGCCGGCTAACTTCATTTAGCGGGCTGATTGCTTCCGGTCGCATGCCTGAAATTGCGGGAATGATTGATAATATCGTGTGATTAAAGGGGAATTTGGGGAGGTTTGACCAAACCGATAAGTTGTCGGACAAATATGTGTTCAAATCAGCGAAGGGGGCATCGGCAATAACCTTAGCAATACCAGCTTCTCTTGCCCCAGCCATAATAGAAGTAGCCGCCCCCATGGAAAATCCGCAGACAGAAGTATTGTGATTAAGATCAGGCCGTGACTGCACAAAATCAAACGCTCCTAATAAGTCATTCACTTCATAGAGGCCGACAGATGTAATATCTCCTGCTGATTCACCTGAGTTTCGAAAGTCAAACATGATAATGTTTATTCCTTTATCAACAAGCGCTGCGGCCAGCGGCAGCAGGGGTACGTCGTCCTGCAGGCGGTTTCGGCCATAGCCATGCGCAAAAATTACGGTTTGGTTATTGCCTTGGCTTTTAATGAGCCAGCCTTTTAAAGCCAGGGAATCTCCACGACTGGTAAACGTAATATCCTCATACTGCAGTCCTGCTGCGGCCGGTACAGTGGTAAGAGTACGGCGCGGCGGATGGGTAAGCTTCCAGTATACAATACCAGAAATCACATATACAGTAATTATGACAAATACCATGGCAGCGATTGTCCATTTTAGCAGTGTAGACTTTACTTGTGCGGGACGGATTTTGGCTTGGACACTCAGATTACCTGACACAGCATCTCCCTCCTTGCTTTTAATTTTATTAGTATACATATTACAATAATAATTGCATGGCAGCAACTTATTATTTGGCCGTGCGCAACTTCGGCTTTGATGGTTTATGCGGAAATATAACATATGAAAATAAAGGAGTTTTATGTATTAGTATGGAAGTTTACAATAATAATTTTTTTGCTTACGTGATAAAAAGCTGTCCGATTGAGGGATGACGCAAAGAATTGAGTAGAGAAAATAGAACAGATTTTTTAGTGGGGTGTGCGAGTGATGGAGAATAATTTAGATTTAATTGAATTGCAAAAAACGCTGCGAGACTCTGGCGTGCTTATTACATTTTCTGGCCGTTTTACGCAGGAAATTATTGAGGAATTGGGTGAGGCCGTAAAAAAATATTTAGAGACGGATGCTACTTCTCTTAATGATACATATAATGTTTTTTCGGTATTTATTGAACAGACGCAAAATATTCGAAATTATACGGTCAAACAGGCTGGCTCACCGCTGGCAGAACAAATTGCTAATTCCGGCGTTTTGGTCATTGGTAAATTGAATACCGGGTATTTTGTATCTTCCGGTAATCTGGTGGCAGCGCCGGATGTGGAGCCGCTTGTCAGTCAATTAGAGGAAATTAAACTGCAGGATAAGGCAGGCCTTAGAAAAATGTACAAGGAAAAGCTGAGAAAGAAATTGCCTGAAGGCAGTAGCAGTGCGGGGCTGGGCCTTATTGACATGGCGCGCAAAGCTTGCCAGGAACTAAATTATTCCATAGTCAAAGTCGATGAAGAAGTTTGCTTTTTTTCATTACAGGTAAGGGTGTAGGAGGACAATATGGACGATTTATTTATTGCACAAACAAAATCAACACCTAACATATTATTTGAGCCGCAGAAGGCAAAATTATCGATTGAAGGCCAGTCTTATCCGGAAAATGCCTTTAAGTTCTATGAGCCAATTTTTGTCTGGATGGATGAATATCTCGCACAGCTCAAGGAGGATGCGGTATTAGAAATATATTTTCATATGCCGTATATTAATACCAGCAGTTCAAAATGTATGATGATGTTGTTTGAAAAATTGGAAGAGGCTCATGAAGCGGGAAAAACGGTAAACATCCGCTGGTATTATGACCAGGACAATGAGATTGCACTCGATTGCGCGGAAGAGTTCAAAGAGGATTTGACGGTGCCGTTTGAAATTATCCCGTTGGCTGATGAGGCGACAAAGGATGGACAATAGCCGGCCTATTGCGTCAAGCGGCAAGCGCTTGGGCCTTTATGATAATGGGACGATACGAGTTGTTTTTTTTGCCTGCTGTATTATCGTATTGGCGGTTGTATTGACAAGCAGCATCAGTTATAGCATAACAAAAAATGCTATGGTAGATAAGCTGAAAAACAGGGATATGCCTTATCTTGTGCAGTCAATGAAGGAAAAAATCGATGGGCGGATAGAGCGGGCCAGGGAAACCTCTTTGCTGCTGGCTAAGGATCAGGCGGTGCTTGCTTGGGTCTCCAGCGGAGGCCAAGACTATGCGGCGGGAAAGATGGCACAAGCAAAACTGTCTGATATTGGGAAAAACTATGATTATGCTAAGTCTTTTCTGGCTAGCGCTGCGGCCAATCAGTACTGGACGGAAGATGCGAATACTGTGCTCGATTTATCTAGGAATAATCCTCTTGATGCCTGGTTTTATAATGCGCTGCAATCGGGGCAAAAGGTCAGTCTTAATATTGATTATGACAGAATCTATAAAAGTACTTTTGTGTATGTCAATGTTTTGGCAGGAGATGTATGTCAGCCGGTGGGAGTGGCAGGGGTAGCTTTGAGTCTTAAGGATATTGCCAAAGAATTTAGCACAGATAAATTTGGTGAAAATAGCAATTTGTGGCTTGTCGATAATCAGGGGCAAATTCATCTTGCAGATAATCTTGAGTATATTGGACGCTCGGTCAGTGAATTTCTGCCAGCAGATGTAATACAGCAAATTTTAGGAGATATGGATAATGCTAAGCCCAAGGTGCTCGAATACAAGGACAGTCAGGGCCAGACTATGGATTTGGCCTATCAGTCAACAGTAACTACTGATTGGAAATTAGTCTTTCAAATCCCTCGACAGGAAAGCATTTCAATTCTTGATAGTATTAAAATAAATGCCATGATTGCCAGTGTGATTACCATACTTTTGATGGTGTTTATTTTTTACTTCATTTCTTACAAAATTGCTAATCCTTTTAAACGGGCGCTCGCCTTGGCCGAAGAAATGGAAAATCAGGTCAAACTGCGTACCCATGAGTTAGCTGAAAAAAATCAAAACATTATGGATAGTATTGATTATGCCAAACGCCTGCAGGAGGCTGTGTTGCCTTCGCCAAACGAATGGACGGCTATTTGCCGTGATTATTTTGTCTTATGGCGTCCCCGAGACACCGTAGGCGGGGATTTTTACTGGATACGAAGCCTAAATGCCACAGACAGTCTGATCGTCCTAGGGGACTGTACCGGTCACGGCGTTCCTGGGGCGTTGATGACCATGCTGGTACATTCTATTTTGAATAATATGGCTGATAATTTTGAAAGCGCCGGGCAAATGCTGGAGGAATTAAACCGGCGTGTACAGGCTACACTGCACCGTAAGGCTGAAAATAAGGTCAGCGATGATGGCTTGGATGTTGCTATTTGCTATATCAAAGACCGGCGGCTGGAATTTGCCGGCGCTAAAATTCCTTTGTATATAAAAAGAGACGGACAAGTGCATGTTCTTAAAGGAGATAACCGCAGCATAGGCTATCGTCGTTCTAAAATCGACATGGATGTTTCTTGTCATTTTTGGGATATTGAGGCTGGTGATAGTCTTTATTTGACAACAGATGGTTATATTGATCAAAATGGTGGTACTAAGGATTATCCTATGGGACGAAAGGCTTTTGTGGAATGTATTGCTAAGATGGCTCCGGACACGTCTTTGAGACAGCAGCAAGCTAGCTTCGAACATACGTTGAAAGCTTATATGGGAGCTGAGCCGCAGCGGGATGATATAACCGTAATTGGATTAGCTTTTCAATAGGAGAGGTGTTTGTATGAAACCGGATAACAACAGTAGATTATTCCATACCGAACAGGCAATCTTGCAGGATGCCTTGGCTGACATTGGCAATGAGGCCTATACCGGCAACGACTTGCTGTTTCGATATAAAGCATTAACCAGTCAATATCAAAAGCTGCTACGGCTCTGTCGAAAAATTTTTCACATTAGTGATAGCCAGGGTTTGATACTGCAGCAACAGCAAAATGAAATGCAAATGTTATTAGATAATGCAGAGCAAGGGTTTCTTACCTTTGGACCGTCCTTAAAGGTCAATCGGCAATATAGTCAGGAATGTGTACGGATTTTCGGCAGGAAAATTGGCGGAGAGCCGATTATGGAGCTTTTAAGCCAAGGCGCTAAAATTTCTGGCGAGCAGGTGGCCGATAAATTGCATAAGGCATTTATTTTGCCGGCAGATGAGGGTAAAGAGGTGCTGAAAGAGTTATCAGGCATTGTAACCATCGATGATAAAAAGGTGCGGGTAGATTATAAAAAAATAAACCAAGCGGATACTGATTCCGATCATATGTTGATTATGATGATTATGACCGATATTACCGAAAAATTAAAGGCGGATGCGAAGATTCACTATCTTAGCTTTCATGATAAATTGACAGATTTATATAACCGATCCTATATAGATTATATGACGCCTATGTTGGAACAGGCGGATAAGCTGTCGCTGAGCCTTATCATGATTGATATGAATGGGCTTAAAGTGGTTAATGACGTATTTGGTCACATTCAGGGCGATCAGCAGCTGGTTTCGCTGGCAAGCGTTCTTCGTCAGGCTTGTCGGGAATCGGATATCATCTGCCGCTGGGGTGGAGATGAATTTGTAATTTTTTTGCCAAATACTAAGCAAAATGAGTGTATAGCCATTTGTGAGCGTATTGGCAGGTTGTGCCGGGAAGTAAAGCATACAGCTATTCCGCTTAGTGCTTCCGTAGGAATGGCTACAAAAGATAATTTAAAAATTGGGCTTTTGGAAGTATTTAATACAGCCGAAAATCGTATGTACAGCAATAAATTGAGAGAAGGACAGGCGATACGGCAAGGGATTATTGACAGTATTCTATTAAGACTTCAGCAGCAGTGCTTTGAAGAGGTTGGTCATAATGAGCGTATTGCAGTATTAGGGGCTGAGTTTATGAATTATTTAGGGTTGCCTGCTAATGCGCGGGAACTGGATATTTTACGCCCATTGGCGATGCTTCATGATATTGGTAAGGTGGCTATTCCCCAAAATGTATTAGGAAAAAAAGGAGTATTGACGGCTGAGGAATGGGAAATTGTTAAAAAACACAGTGAAATAGGCTATCGGATGGCGCAATCTATTAGCGATTCCGCTTTAGCCGAGATCATTCTTGCTCTTCATGAACGTTGGGATGGGCAAGGTTATCCTTATGGCCTGCAGGGAAAGAATATTCCATGGCTGGCTAGGGTATTTGCTATTATAGAGTCTTATGATGTTATTACCCATGAGCGTCCTTACGGTGCAGTACTGAATAAGGAAGAAGCCTTGTCAGAGATTTTACACGTCAGTGGTCAACTATTTGAACCAGAGCTGGCAGATAACTTTATTCAGTTTATGGAGGGCAAATAGTTCTATGGCTCGCGCCCACATTCTTTTTGGTCGGTAGGATAGGTAATCAAATTTTATCAAAAGTACGAAAAAATCTAATTACCGCATCAGCCATTATTTTTTTACCCGAGATATCAGGATGTAACCCATCTTGGGAATACATTGGCGGCAAAAGGCCTTGGTTATCGCTTAATAAAGGGTTAATATCAACTACGTAGCGCTGCTCTTTTAGAAAATTATTAACAAGATCAGTTTCCTTCTGCCAATCTTGAATAGAGGGGTTATTAAAGACTCGTTCAATTCGCTCTGGATTGATCGGGGGAATGGTTAAAAAAATAGGCGTTATATTATTTTCTTCACATTTACTAATTAGTTTTTGAATTTGAGCAATTATATCTTCGGCTTTGGCTCCGCCTCTTATACTGTTGCCGCCGCCGAGGATAAGAAGATACGTCGGCTGAAACGGCAAAACGTCACTGTCAAAACGGTCAACCATTGATTCAACACTGTCGCCGCTTCTGCCTAAGTTTTTAATTTCATAGGGCAGATAGGACGAGTAATCAAACCTAATATCGGAAGGTGGATTAGATACAGCTCCTCCGCCATGCGTAATACTGTCACCAAAAACTGCCCACGTATAATGCTTGGCGGCAACATGAAAAGGAATTGCATCTGAGTAAGTACCGATCGGGTAATTGTAGCTATTTAGGGCAAGTACTCTCCAGTAATAGGTGCCATCTTCTGTATAAGCGTGTGTGTCATAACAATCAAAGCCTGCATCTACGGTGTAACTGCGTACTTGTTTTGTTGAAGGACTAATTCCATTGGGGTTTTCAGGCGCTCCCTTGGTAACCTCAACAACATAATGCTTAGCTCCTAGTACAGGAATCCAAGAATATGTCGGGTAAAGCGGCGCTGGCCGGTTTTCATTAAAAAGCGCTGTGGGCTGCGGCTTGGTAGGATTTAATTGCCCGCTGGATAACGGCTGAGAATCAGAAAAAGCCGCGAGAGGCTTCTTATCTAAATCTAGGGGTCTAACTCTAAAGTATGTTTTATCAAGATGCTGAATAGTAAGCTGATTTAAGTCTATTTCAATGCCTGGATTAAAAATATCTACAGTATGGTAAAGTATATCTTTGGAAGGTACGGCTTGATTTGGTCGATAAGTATTGGTCATTACCTCCAGCTCATAGGCCACAACATCTTCGCTATTTTCCCACGCTAGATATAACTTATTGGTTTGAACGCTGGAAGTGTTTGATGTTAAGGAAGAACTTAATAGTAAAGTACCAAAAATAAGTAAAATTATAAATTTAATAATTTTCATACGAATCTCCAATCTCAGAAGATGATTAATGTCACAATAGAATTATACTAAAAACTCTACTATATATATATAATACACTAGATTTGGGATAAAAGGAGACTCTTCTGATGAATAGTAATAATTGCAGAAATTGTATCTTATATGCATACAAAAGATATAAATGTGCGTTTTCAGTTGACATTTGTAAAAATGGATGATAAAGTATGTAATTGTACTACAACTTAATACCGAACTTCGTACGAAGATAATGGGAGAGAGATTTTATAATCCGCCGAAGATGTTATGCTTTCAGGCCCAAGGACCGTTATTGGACGAAACTCTGGAGAGCCTCAATAGAGCACCGAAGGAGCAAGTTGATTTATTTTATTATTTTAAATCAGTGAATCTCTCAGGTAAAAGGACAGAGCAGCTTAACTGTTTTATATTTTTGAGGCCAGATTTTATAATTTGGTCTCTTTTTGCATTTTGGAGGACGGTATTTATTATTTTTAGGGGGGAGTCAATTAATTTAGTAGAAATTCATATCGCAAGTAATACAGATTTTAAAACAGCAACATTTTTAGAAAGGCGGAATATATATGTCAGAGATTCAAAATTTATCGAGAGGACTAAAAAATCGTCATGTTCAACTGCTGGCCATTGGTGGTGCAATTGGTACAGGATTATTTCTGGGTTCAGGCAGATCCATTCATTTAGCAGGTCCTTCTATTTTATTTGCCTATATGATAACCGGGGCAATTTGTTTTTTTGTTATGCGGGCTCTTGGGGAATTATTGCTTTCTAATTTAAACTATCATTCTTTTGTTGACTTTGTGCGTGAGTATCTGGGAAACGGAGCAGCTTTTATTACCGGCTGGACCTACTGGTTTTGCTGGATTTCACTTGCCATGGCTGACGTAACCGCTGCCGGTCTTTATATACAGTACTGGGTGCCGAATATCGCGCCTTGGGTTCCAAGTCTTATCATTCTTGTGATTTTATTGATCATGAATCTTACCGCCGTGAGATTATTCGGTGAGATGGAATTCTGGTTTGCCTTAATTAAAGTGGTTGCTATTATGTCACTGATTGTAATTGGTACATTTATGATTATTAAAGGGTTTTCTACAGATGCGGGGGCATCTAGTTTTGCCAACCTTTGGGCTTATGGCGGCTGGACTCCTAATGGTATAAGCGGTTTTATTCTTTCCTTCCAAATGGTTGTATTCGCGTTTACAGGTATCGAATTAGTTGGCTTAACCGCTGGTGAAACGGAAAATCCTGAACGTGTTATTCCCCAGGCTATCAATAATATTCCAATCAGAATTATTATTTTCTATATTGGCGCGCTTCTTATCATTATGAGCATATATCCCTGGACTTCGATCAGTCCGGACAGAAGCCCGTTTGTCCAGGTGTTTTCTGCAGTGGGAATCGCTGCTGCCGCGACTATTGTAAATTTCGTTGTCCTAACCTCAGCCGCATCTGCTTGCAACAGCGGGATTTTTAGTACAAGCCGCATGGTTTACTCTCTGGCCAAAGAAAATAATGCACCTGAGTCAATGGGGAAATTAACTTCTAATCAAGTACCTGCTAATGCGTCATTGTTTTCGGCATTTGTTGTTTTGATTGCGGTCATTCTGCAATATATTATGCCGGAAGGGGTATTTGTACTTATAACGAGTATATCAACATTCTGCTTTATCTTTATTTGGGCAATTATAACTATCTGCCATCTAAAATATCGCAAATTGAATCCTGAACTTGCGGCTAAAAGTAATTTTAAAATGCCGTTATACCCCATTATTAATTATGTAATTTTAGCATTTTTTGCTTTTGTTTTAGTTACCTTGGCACTCAATGAGGAAACTCGTGTTGCCTTGTTTGCAACACCTGTATGGTTTATAATGCTTGGCGTGATTTACAAAATATTTAAAGCGAGAACGAAAGATAAAGAGGTCGAAACCAGTCTAGCTTAATATGTAGATAAAAACATAAAAAAAGATGGGATAGAGGATTGCTTCATTTAGGTGACAGTCCACTATCCCTGTTTTTATTATCCTTAGAATGTTACCATAATCTACTTATTGTAGTTATAATTGATACATGATATAATAAAAAACCGTTAGATATCGGGGCGTGGCTCAGTTTGGTAGAGCACCTGGCTTGGGACCAGGGGGTCGCAGGTTCAAATCCTGCCGCTCCGACCATATGCGGAAATAGCTCAGCGGTAGAGCATCGCCTTGCCAAGGCGAGGGTCGCGAGTTCGAATCTCGTTTTCCGCTCCATTTAAATACGAAATCAATATCTGGTAGTGATTGCTAAGGAGACACACCTGTTCCCATACCGAACACAGTAGTTAAGTCCTTATACGCTGAAAGTACTTGGCT
>JAJFUN010000154.1 GCA_021372375.1 Pelosinus sp.
CATGGTACCAAGTTGCTGTGATGCTCAGCAATGGAAATAACAATTTCATCGCCGGCCTGAATAAAATGCATACCATAGCTATAAGCCAATAAGTTCAACGACTCGGTAGCGTTCTTGGTAAAAATAATTTCACTTTCTTGCCGCGCACCGATAAACTGCCGCACCGTTTCCCGGGCATTTTCATAAATATCTGTTGCTTTAATGCTAAGCTGATAAGCGCCGCGATGCGGATTGGCATTGGCTGCTTCGTAATAATCCTGTACGGCCTGAATCACGGACAGCGGTTTTTGGGTTGTCGCCCCGTTATCAAGATAGGCCAGCCGCTTGCCGTTCATCGGTTTATTTAAAATGGGAAAATCATTAATGTATTTGTTAGACATCGGCTAATCGCCTCCTAATATTTTCAGAAATTGCATCTTTTATGGCAGCAACCGGAATTTTGGCGACAATAGGCGCAAAAGCCGCTTCAATAATCAATTTCTTAGCCTCAACTTCGCTTAACCCGCGGCTCATCAGATAAAACAGCTGCTCCTCATCAATCTTGCCGGAACTGGCGGCATGCTGTCCTTCTACATCATCTTCCCCACAAAGCATTAACGGAATGGAGCGATTACGCACCTCCGGACTTAAGAGCACCGTAAATTCAGATTCTCTGCCTTTCGCGCCTTTCGCCCCTTTGAGAAAATCCAGCGTACCGCGAAAGGTCTTTTGACTTTTCCCCAGGAGTACCCCCCTGCTTTCAATCAGCCCCCTCGCGCCTGGTGCTACATGTTTTAGCTCATAATTCATATCAATTTTTTGCTGTTGATTACCAAAATAAAGGGAATTAATCTGACCGCTGCTGTTTTTACCGTTTAAGCAGACTTTGGCACTTGTGATTGATTCGGCAGCGCCAAGTTCGACCAGCGTAAACTCCACATGGGCCTCTTCCTCGATAGCTGCGTCAACCGCATCAAGCTGCATAGCGGCGTCATGTAAGAGCTGTACTTTGACTACATGAACCACCGCGCCTTTTTGCGCGTAAACCCTTGTCATTCCGCCGTGAAAGCCGGCGGGAAAATCACTTGCGCTATAATAAATCACAACAGTTGCCTCGCTATTTTCGCGAGCAAAAATAAAATGATCATCAACCAGTGACGGATTTTTTGCATCCAGTTCATAATAAAGCGTAAGCGGTTTAGTTAATTTTGCGTCTTCACTAATTTCAATAAAATAACCGCTGTTACGCTGACTGCTAATAAATTCATCGGCAGCTTGGCTCACTCCGCCAGCAAACTTCTTAGTCATAAAGCGAATTTGATCACTATGTGCGGCAATCGGCGCTACCATATACCCTGCAGTATTGCCTTCGATCAGCGGCTGCCTGTCATATTTTATTTTTTCAGGAATTCTCCCCGCGAGTCTCGTCTCATTAACCCCTAGCCATTTCCAGGTTCGTACGGGAATAGCATTCAGTTTATCAATACTCTCCATCTTGTTCACCTTCTAACCAATAGTTCCTTCCAGTTCTAAATTAATTAAGTTATTCATTTCCACCGCATATTCAAGCGGCAGTTCCTTGGCAATCGGCTCGGCAAAGCCCCGCACAATCATCGCCTTGGCCTCCTGCTCGCTAATCCCCCGGCTCATCAGATAAAACACAGCCTCATCGCTAATGCGTCCGATTCTGGCTTCATGCCCGATATCCACTTCGTCATTCAAAATATCCATAGACGGCAGCGTATCAGAACGGGAAGAATCGTCGAGCATCAACGATTCACAGTTGACGGACGCTTTGGAGTGGTGAGCATTTGCTGTTACTTTAACCGCGCCCCGGTATACGGCAATACCGCCATTCTTGGAAATTGAGCGAGTACTGATGTTGGAAGAAGTATAAGGTGCTGCATGCACCACTTTTGCACCGGTATCCAAATGCTGCCCTTGCCCGGCAAAAGTAATGCCGTTAAAATCAGCTCGCGCTCCTTCTCCTTTTAAAATACTCATCGGATACAACATGGAAATCTTCGAGCCAAACGAGCCGGATACCCATTCAATGGCCCCGTTTTTTTCGACCAGCGCCCGTTTGGTATTTAGGTTGAGCATATTGCGCGACCAATTTTCGATCGTCGAATAACGAAGCGTTGCGCCTTCCTTCACATAAAGCTCTACACACCCGGCATGCAGATTGGTCACATTATACTTTGGCGCCGAACAGCCTTCAATAAAGTGCAGCTTAGCATTTTTTTCGACAATAATTAATGTATGTTCAAACTGTCCGGCTCCGGGCGAATTTAAGCGAAAATAGGATTGCAGAGGAATATCTACCGTGACACCCTCGGGAACATACACAAATGAGCCGCCTGACCACACCGCACCATGCAGCGCCACAAATTTGTGATCCTGGGGCGGCACTAGTTTCATGAAATATTCTTTGACCATGGGTTCATATTCCTTAACTGCTGTCTCCATATCCGTATAAATAACGCCCTGTTTTCTAAGTGATTCTTTGACACTATGATAAACAACTTCTGAATCGTATTGCGCGCCAACCCCGGCCAGCGATTCCTGCTCGGCCTGAGGTATACCCAGGCGTTCAAAAGTATTTTTGATATCCGCCGGAACTTCCTGCCAATTTCCTTTCATGACCGTATGGGGACGAACATATGTAACAATATTGTTCATATCCAGTTCCTCCAGGGAAGGACCCCAGTCCGGCAGGGGAACATCCTCGTAAACTTTTAATGAATGCAGCCGAAAATCAAGCATCCACTCTGGTTCATTTTTTTCCTGTGATATTTTTGTTACAATTTCCGGGGTAAGCCCCTGAGATACTTTATAACTATAACGATCTTCATTTTTTATATCATACATACCTCGGTCAATATCGGCCACTACCGTTTTGTTCTTTTCCATAGACTTTAATCACCTCGCCTGTTTCTTTCCGGTTCAAGAGCCCGTTACTCTTTTGCTGCGGCCGTCCACTCTGCAAAACCATGTTCATTAATTTTTTGAATCAAAGACCTATCGCCGCGCTCTATAATTTTGCCGTGAATGAGCACATGCACATAGTCTACCTGCAGCTCTTTTAAAATCTTGGTATTATGTGTAATTACTAATACGGCATTTTTCTCATTTTTAAATTGGCTGACCCCGGCAGAAACAATACGAACAGCATCAACATCGAGGCCAGAATCCGTTTCATCAAGCAGCGCCAGTTTGGGATTTAAGAGCAACATTTGCAAAATCTCATTGCGCTTTTTTTCACCGCCGGAAAAACCAACATTTAAATACCGCGCAGCATAGGCCGGATCCATCTTTAACGCCGCCATGGCCTCTTTGAGTTCCTTTTTAAAAGCCAAAACTCTCACATTTTGACCTGACAGTGAATTTTTAGCTGTCCGCAAAAAATTTTCTACGGTAATTCCGGGTATTTCTTCCGGATTTTGAAAAGACAAAAAGAGTCCTAGTCTAGCTCTCTCATCTGTCTTTAATTTCGTAATGTCCTGTCCCTCAAATTCTATAGAACCGTGAGTCAGTTCATATTTAGGGTGTCCCATAATCAAGTTCATTAACGTCGACTTACCTGAACCATTTGGCCCCATAATCACATGGACTTCTCCCGGACGAATTTCTAAGTTTAAACCTTGCAATATTTCTTTGCCGTCAACTGCTGCATGTAAGTCATGAATGACTAAAAGCTTTTCTGACATGTTTTCACCTCATCTTAATTCCTACTATTCCTATTATTCCTACCAAGTTACTTGGAATTAAATTCATTTTATTCTTTTTTACATTGTGTGTCAATAACATCCCCACAAAAAATTATAGCAAAAAAGCTAACAGCAAATAAATTACTATTAGCCTTTTGCTTTGTACTGTAAAACTAATACATCTTAGACTTGTTCTAGTGCTTGGCGTAAATCCTCAATCAAATCATCAACGCCCTCAATACCAATGGAAAGCCGTACCATATCCGGTGTAATACCAGCTGCCTTTTGTTCCGCGGCGTTTAGCTCAGCATGAGTGGTACTGGACGGATGAATAACCAGTGATTTGGCATCACCGACATTGGCAAGCAGTGAAAAGAGTTTTACGCTATTAATAAATTTCTTGCCTGCCTCGAGACCACCCTTGATGCCAAAGGTAAAGATAGAACCTGCTCCTTTAGGCAAGTATTTTTTGGATAGCTCATTATAAGCATTGCCCTTTAATTCAGGATAGTTAACCCACGAAACCTTCGGATGATTGCTGAGAAAATCCACGACTTTGCGGGCATTTGCCACATGTCTTTCCACGCGCAGCGATAAACTTTCGAGGCCCTGCAGTAATAAGAACGCATTGATGGGGCTAAGTGTTGCTCCGGTATTTCTTAAGAGCTGCACCCGCGCTTTTAAAATATAAGCTAGTTTCCCTAAGTCCTGAGCGTATCTAATTCCATTGTAGCTTTTATCCGGTGTTGTAAAGTCAGGGAACTTACCGCTGCCAGCCCAGTCAAAGTTACCGGCGTCAACAATCAATCCGCCCAGTGTAGTACCATGCCCACCAATAAATTTGGTAGCGGAATGAACAACAACATCAGCGCCGTATTCTATCGGCCTTACCAAATAAGGCGTAGCAAAGGTGTTGTCAATAATAAACGGTATTTTATTGTCATGCGCAATTTTGGCAACTGCTTCAATATCCAGTACATTGATCTTTGGATTGCCGATTGTTTCACCGTAGAGTGCCTTGGTCTTATCAGTAATGGCTTTTCTGAAGTTTTCCGGATCATTAGGATCAACCAAAATAACATTAATCCCCAGTTTTTTTAAGGTAACGGTAAACAGTTCATAGGTTCCGCCATACAAAGCCTTGGTCCTATCAGTAATGGCTTTTCTAAAATTTTCTGGATCATTA
>JAJFUN010000158.1 GCA_021372375.1 Pelosinus sp.
TATGGGTTTATTGGTGCTTATCTATATTGCATTTGGGTATAAATCAGGCAGGGCTTTTTTTATAGTAACCGGTTCCTTTTTAATTTCTTCCTTTGTATTAGGGGGCGCAGTACTAGGCTGGATAGGCCTTACACAAAGTGATGGACTTTTGTGGGGGAGTAATCGATTTGAGATAAATGTATTATGGACACATTTACTAGGCGGAGTGTGTATGGGACTGTTTTTGCTGGCAATTGTATTTCGGCAAATGTTTGCTAAACTTTTGCAGCACCGGGCGGTATATCAAATAACGATAGAATATGAACAGCGCAGTATTTCCTTGTCAGCGTTACTGGATACAGGCAATAGTCTGTATGGTGGTATCGGTAAACCGGTAGTGCTTGTGGAATATATAATGCTTAAAAAGCTGCTGCCAGACTTGGCGGTACAGTTTTTAGACAGCTGCAATCATAATGAATGGCTGACAAATTTGGCAAGATGTGAAGCTGCTGAATGGATGAAGCGGATACAGGTTATTCCTTATAAGGCAGTAGGCATAACAAGTACGCTGCTGGGGTTTAGGCCCGATAAATTGATAGTAGAATATGGTGACCAAAATATTGTAACGGATCAGGTAATTATTGGTATTTATACAGGGGTATTATCCAAAGCGGGAGTCTATACCGCTTTACTTCATTCGGCAATATTAAATCAAATTAATTTGTGCGCCCAAAACAAGGAGGAGGCAGGTATATGCGTAAAGCTTGGCCAATGATAAAGTTGGCAGCAAAACTCAAAGTAATGAGTGTTTTATATAAACTTCGCGTCTTAGAACAGGAAGAAATTTTTTATGTTGGGAGTACAGAAGTTTTGCCACCGCCGCTCAGCAATGATGAAGAGAATTTTCTCTTGGTATGTATGCAGCAAGGTGATACTGCAGTTAAAAGTGTGTTTATTGAACGAAATTTGCGGCTGGTAGTATATATTGCTCGTAAGTTTGAAAATACGGGGGTTGGCATTGAAGATTTAGTGAGTATCGGTACCATTGGTTTAATTAAAGCAGTAAATACTTTTGATCCGGTAAAACGAATCAAGCTGGCGACATATGCATCACGCTGCATTGAAAATGAAATTTTGATGTATCTTAGGCGTAACAGCAAGACTAGATCGGAGGTTTCCTTTGATGAGCCGTTAAATATAGACTGGGATGGCAATGAACTATTACTTTCTGATGTACTAGGTACTGAAAATGATATTATTTATAAATCTGTTGAAGAAGAAGTTGATAAAAATTTGCTGTATGCCGCGATGAATAAGCTTTCCGGGCGGGAAAGAAAGATTATGGAGCTGAGGTTTGGTCTCAATAATCAAGGTAACGAAAAAACGCAAAAAGAGGTGGCCGATCTTTTGGGTATCTCTCAGTCCTATATATCGCGACTGGAAAAACGGATTATTAAGCGTTTGCGCAAAGAGATTAGTCGTTTGGAATAATATTTTTGCTCATCCAGGGGTGTCTCAAGCCAGGATTTATCCTGCTTAAGACATCTCTTTTTGTTTTTGTGGGGAATGTTTCATTTTGCGGCAGTCCGTATTTATGAATAAAAAACTTGCTGCAAGGTAATAATGCATATAGATTCCACTTGTTGAATGGCCGGCTAGTCACAGGAATTGGTTAATAGAGGCTGTTACAAAATGCACAGATGCTAGGCGCGGCGAGGAGCGGAGCGCAGTCGTACGGGGGTACGTTGGAGTGAGCTCCGGAGAAGCAACAACGCAGATGGGTATTTTGTAGCAGACGCTAATAAGGAGAAGTTTAGGGAGGCCAAGGGATGATTATCAATAAAGTTGAAATTTGCGGTGTAAATACAGCCAAGCTCCCAGTGATTTCCTCTAGTAAAATGCGTGAAATGTTTGAAGTCATGCAAGGTGGAGAAATAGGTGTGCGTGAACAGCTGATTTATGGTAATTTACGCCTTGTACTTAGTGTAATCCAGCGGTTTAATAATCGCGGTGAATATGTTGATGATTTATTTCAAGTGGGTTGTATAGGATTAATGAAAGCAATTGATAATTTTGATTTATCGCAGAATGTCAAATTTTCTACTTATGCGGTGCCGATGATTATTGGTGAAATACGCCGCTATTTACGTGACAATAATCCAATACGCGTCAGCCGTTCGATGCGGGATGTTGCTTATAGAGCGCTGCAGATACGCGACTCGCTTGTCAGTAAATATTCTCGTGAGCCTTCCATCAATGAAATTGCTGAGGCGCTCGAGATACAGCGCGAAGAAATTGTTTTTGCTTTAGATGCCATTCAAGAGCCTATTTCATTATTTGAGCCCATCTATCATGATGGCGGTGATCCAATTTTTGTTATGGACCAAATTAGTGATGATAAGAGTATGGACTTTAATTGGCTAGAAGGAGTTGCGATAAAAGATGCTATGCATCGGCTAAGCGATCGGGAAAAACATATTTTGAGCTTGCGCTTTTTTGAAGGTAAGACCCAAATGGAAGTTGCTGAGGAAATCGGTATTTCCCAGGCGCAGGTTTCGCGCCTGGAAAAAGCAGCATTAGGGCATATGCGCAAGTACATATAAGTGGCTGTTACAAAATGCACAGATGCTAGGCAGGGCGAGGAGCGGAGCGGGGGTACGTCGGAGTGAGCACCGAAGGTAGAGCTACGCAGATGGGTATTTTGTAACAGACTCTATAACGGAGGATATATGAGGAGAAAATTTATTTGTATAGTTAGTATGATAACAATTTTTGCGGTAGTTAGTCTTGGCTGGGGGCTGTTTTTTCGTTCGACTGCAAGCAGTGCAGTCACTGCAGGACCCGATGGATTGATCCGGCTGCATGTCCTTGCTAATAGTGACAGTAAAGAAGACCAAGCGCTTAAATTAAAGGTTCGTGATGCTATAATTGCTTATTTGGAACCTTTGCTCAGTAACGCTGAGGATGCTGCAGCAGCACGTAGGATTGTGGGCGAGCAGCGGGAAAATTTGATTTTAGCAGCCAGACAAGTCATTTTAGCAAATGGGGCTGATTATAAGGTAAGAATTCAACTGGGAACTTTTGATTTTCCGATTAAGACATATGGTGAATTGGTGCTGCCTGCCGGTAAATACGAAGCAGTAAGGGTTTTAATTGGCCAGGGCGAAGGCAGCAATTGGTGGTGTGTGTTATTTCCGCCGCTATGTTTTATCGATATAACCAATGCCGCCGCAACGCAAAATAATCAAGATAAAGAGCGGGAAGTAGAATTTCGCAGTAAGCTTGCTGAACTCTTAAACGGAAAAAAATAATTATAAAGAGGCACTTTTAACCATTGTCCTACATATATTATATGGAACATGCGCCAAGGGAGTGGGAGAAGTGCTAAAAACGTCGGATTTAAAAATGAAGGAAGTAGTCAATATTCTTGACGGAAAACGTTTAGGCGGTATTACCGATATAGAAATTGATGTGGAGACAGGCCGATTGACTGCTATTGTTGTACCAGGCAGCAGTAAATTTTTAGGCTTGTTTGGACGGTCAGAGGATATAGTTATTTCTTGGGATAAGATTAACAAAATTGGCTTTGATGTAATTTTAGTAGAAGTCCCGGGAATGGCCGAGTTAAAAGGGCGTGAATAGTTTATGGCAAAGCCCCGGGGCATAAAGCTCCGGGGTTTTTTCATTATTCTAGTCGTCGCAAGGAAGGAGGCCGAGGGATATGTCGTGGATAGATTATAAGCGAATTATGAAAGGCATTGCCATACTTTTTATCTGCATCATGTTAGGCGTAATGGCTGCTGAGAAACAACTTAACGATTTAACGCAGTACCATGATTTTGTACAAGCCTGTAATATACAGGGGAATACCAATAATAGTTACTCGCTATATTTATTGGGTTATCGCTATACATTTTCCCCGAATATAGAGATTTACCAGTTTATCAGCAAGATTGTACCGGCAAAGGGCTATGAGTTTGCCGGAGAAGTAAGCAACTGGGTTACGTCTGCCCGTCAGATCTGTATAAAAAAGGCCTTTCAAGCTAAAGCGTGGCTTGAAGGAAAACGACAGGAAATTTTTTATGAAATGGGAAACTACTAATGCTGGCTTTGGCGGAGCGCTCCTAGTTCGGGGCTAAAAAGGCGCAAGGCCGAGTGACAGTAATGGTTTTAATGTAGTAATGCTTGCAGAAGAATAGGCCTGAGTGCTATAATCTTATATAGTCTGCAAAAGATGATAGCGGGTTATTAAAGTGCTATTTTGAGTATTGCTTTGTATGAGGGGAGGCCTATTGATGAATACAGAAAACATCCGTAATTTTTCGATTATTGCACATATAGACCACGGAAAGTCAACGCTGGCTGATCGCCTGATTGAATATACAGGGGCTCTTTCCAAGCGGGAAATGGAAGATCAGGTACTTGATCAGATGGACCTTGAAAGAGAGCGCGGTATTACCATTAAAGCGCAAGCTGTGCGGATTGAATATAAGGCGAGCGATGGAAAGGTCTATATGCTCAATTTAATCGACACACCGGGACATGTGGATTTTACTTATGAAGTATCACGCAGTCTGGCTGCTTGTGAAGGGGCGCTCCTTGTGGTTGATGCTGCGCAGGGAATTGAGGCGCAGACCTTGGCTAATGTGTATCTGGCGCTAGAGCATGATTTAGAAATTATCCCGGTTATTAATAAAATTGATTTACCAAGTGCGGATCCTGAGCGCGTTAAGACCGAGATTGAGGAGGTCATTGGCCTTGATGCTTCTGAAGCTGTTATGACTAGTGCCAAGACCGGTATCGGTATTCAGGACGTACTGGAAGCCATCGTAAAAAAAGTGCCCTCGCCCAAGGGGCAGGACGAAAAACCGCTTAGTGCGTTGATTTTCGACTCGCATTTTGATGCCTATAAGGGTGTTATTGCCTATGTCCGGGTGATGGAAGGTACTGTTAGGTCAGGCATGAAGATTAAAATGATGGCAACTAATAAAGTGTTTGAAGTGACAGACGTAGGGGTATTTAAACCGTACTTAACCAATGTTGACGAACTTGGACCCGGGCAAGTCGGCTTTATTGCCGCCAGTATCAAAAACGTAAAAGATGCCAGAGTAGGCGATACCGTAACAGAAGCTGAGCGTCCTACCCAGAGTCCCCTTCCTGGTTATCGCAAGGCTACATCTATGGTGTTTTGCGGCCTTTATCCGGTAGAAAGCTCTGAGTATGATTCACTCAAGGACGCGCTCGAAAAGCTGCAGCTCAATGATGCATCCCTCTTGTTTGAGCCTGAAACCTCCATTGCGCTGGGCTTTGGCTTTAGGTGCGGTTTCTTGGGACTTCTCCACATGGATGTTATCCAAGAGCGGTTAGAGCGAGAATATAATATAACGCTTATTACCACAGCGCCAAGCGTTATTTACAAAGTCTATAAAACAGATGGGGAAGTTCTGATCATTGATAATCCGTCTAAACTGCCGACCCCGCAGGAAATCGATCATATTGATGAGCCTTATGTCAAGGCGACGGTGATTGTACCTAATGATTATGTTGGGGCGGTTATGGAACTTTCACAGGAAAAACGCGGCGAATATAAGGATATGAAGTATCTTGATACGACGCGCGTAATGATTACTTATCATTTGCCGCTTAGCGAAATTATTTATGATTATTTTGATCGTTTAAAATCGTCAACCAAGGGTTATGCTTCACTTGATTATGAGCTTATTGACTACCAGACTTCGTCTCTGGTAAAACTTGATATTTTACTAAATGGTGATCCGGTCGATGCTTTATCCGTTATCGTGCATAGTGATAAAGCCGCTTTTCGCGGTCGTCAACTGACGGAAAAGCTCAGAGGGCTAATTCCGCGTCAGATGTTTGAGATACCCATTCAGGCTACTATCGGCAACAAAATTGTGGCCCGTGAAACAGTCCGCGCCATGCGTAAAGACGTACTTGCCAAATGCTACGGCGGGGATATTACCCGAAAACGCAAACTGCTCGAGAAACAAAAAGAGGGTAAAAAGCGCATGAAGCAGGTCGGCTGTGTGGAAATTCCGCAGGAAGCATTTATGGCCATACTGAAATTGGATTGATTATAAAAAACAGAGCAAACTAGAAATGGTTGCT
The DNA here is from genome assembly GCA_021372375.1 of Pelosinus sp. Taxonomy (GTDB): domain Bacteria; phylum Bacillota; class Negativicutes; order Propionisporales; family Propionisporaceae; genus JAJFUN01. The sequence goes on from JAJFUN010000158.1 coordinate 6,106, forward strand.
CTGTTTTTTACTGCGAATGAAAAATTGGCGTATAGAAAAAACGAAATATATGGTAAAATTATAAGAAAAATATAGTACGAAAGGAAAGTATAGTATGAGTACAAAATTAATTAATTTGCTCAATATTAAATATCCTATTATTCAAGGCGGCATGGCCTGGGTTTCAGAGGGACGTCTGGCAGCTGCTGTATCAGAGGCTGGCGGCGCAGGGATTATTGCCGCAGGCGGGCGCGACGCCAAATGGGTAGGCGAACAAATTCGTATTGCCAAAAGTATTACGGATAAGCCGTTTGGTGTGAATATCCAGCTAATGGCTAACAACAAAGAAGAAATTATTGATGTGATATGTGAAGAAAAAGTGGCGTTTGTTACGCTTGGTGCGGGAAATCCCGTGCCGTTTTTCGAAAAATTTACTCAGGCTGGTATAAAGAAGATTCCCGTAGTACCTAATGTCAAGCTGGCTAAACGCGTCCAGGATAAAGGGGCTGATGCTATCGTTGTTGAAGGAATGGAAGCAGGGGGCCATATTGGGGTACTTACAACCATGGCACTTATGACCCAGGTTATTCCGCTAATCGATATTCCTGTTATTGTAGCAGGCGGCTTTGCGGACGGACGCGGTTTGGCAGCTGCGCTTACAATGGGGGCGTCTGGTATTCAGATGGGGACCCGTTTTTTACTTGCTGAGGAATGCAGTGTTCATCAAAACTTCAAAGAAAAATTGATTGCCGCCGCAGATACCGACAGCGTTGTGACAGGCTTATCCATTGGTCATGCTGTTCGCGGCGTAAAAAATAAATTTACCGATTATTTTCTTAGCCTGGAACGACAGCATACACCAGAGGAAGAACTGGTGCGCTTAGCAACAGGCACCAACCGCCTGGCTGCTGTTGATGGCGATGTGGAAAACGGCATGGTGCAGGCAGGCCAGAGTCTTCTACCGCTGACCAAGGTTGAACCGGCAAGCAAGATAATCGAAGGAATTATGGCTGAAGCCAAAGAAGTGCTAAAAAAAGCGCCCGGCCTATTATAGAAAGCATCCAATGTGACAGTCAATGAATTTTAAAAGTAGACAAGGGGCTGCCTCACTAATTTTTAGTGGGATGGCCCCTTGTGGCATTAGTAAAGAGTATGGAGGCAGCAATGACCATTGGTTTATATATACATATCCCTTTTTGTAAGCAAAAATGCTTTTATTGCGATTTTCCTTCCTATAGCGGCTTAGATAACTTATATGAAGAGTATACCGCCGCCTTGTGCCGGGAAATTGCTGAGCGCGCCAGCGGGCTGTCTGCTGTGGCAGACACTGTTTTTATCGGGGGCGGGACGCCCTCAATTTTGCCTGCTGACTTGTTAATTCAAATATTACAAGCGATAGAAGGCAGTTTTATTATTGCCAAGGGTGCAGAAATTAGTATGGAAGCCAATCCGGGTACTGTTAATTTGGAGAAACTTCATATTTTGCGGCAGTATGGTGTCAATCGTTTAAGCTTTGGGGTGCAGAGCTTTCAAGATACGCTGCTGCGTGGTATAGGACGGATTCATTCGGCAGATGAGGCCAAAGAGGCTGTGAGTCTGGCAAAAAAAGCCGGATTTGATAATATTAATGTGGATTTGATATACGGATTGCCCCACCAGACCCTAGACGATGTCAAGGCAAGCTTAAAAGAGGCTGTGAGCTTAGACATTCAGCATATTTCTGTGTATGGGCTAAAGGTAGAAGAGGGGACAGCTTTTGCCGCACAAGAGGCGGCAGGAAATTTAGTGCTGCCGGCAGACGTTATGGATGAGGCAATGTATGAAGAAGTTAATCGTTTTTTACCGGAGCAGGGATTTGCCCGTTATGAAATTTCTAATTTTGCAAAAGCTAACTATAGCTGTCGGCACAACATAAAATACTGGCAGTACCAGCCTTATATAGGTCTTGGCGCAGCAGCCTATTCTTTTGTTGGCGGTAAACGTTTTGGCAATACTATAGATGTAAAAAAATATATTAATTGTGTAAAAACAGCGCGTGCACCTGTTGAATTTACGGAAGAGGTAAATAAGAAAAACGCCATGGCGGAATTTATTTTTCTGGCCTTACGTATGACAGACGGTTTAGATATTCCAAAATTTAATGCTTATTTTCACACAGACTTTTTTTATTGTTATAAAAAAACGGTACAGAGACTTGTTAAAGAAAGACTCTTGGCGGCAAATCAAGAAAACATTCATCTGACAGCGCGGGGCATGAAGTTTGGCAATCTTGTTTTTCGTGCTTTCTTACCAGATTAACAGGGAAAAACTCTTGACATCTGCACAAAGGAGTGGTATTTTTTTAATAGATGTTAGCACTCTATAGAGTAGAGTGCTAATAACAGGAGGTGGAAGTATGTTGGATGAGCGAAAATGTAAAATTCTCCAAGCTATAGTTGATGACTATATTTCCACCGCGGAACCAATTGGTTCACGTACGATTGCGAGAAAATATGAACTAGGAATTAGCCCGGCCACCATTCGTAATGAAATGGCTGATTTAGAACTTTTGGGTTATATTGAGCAGCCACATACTTCATCAGGCAGGATTCCTTCGGCAAAAGGCTATAGGTTTTATGTAGATACATTGATGTCGCCGCAAAAGATGACCGTAAATGAAATTAATCTGATCAATAACTGGTATATGGCTAAGGTACGGCGGATTGATGAAGTATTTCAGGAAACGGCGAAGATTATTTCGCGGATGACGCGGAATATTTCGATGGTACTAGCGCCGCAGCAGTCACAGTGTGCTTTTAAATATCTGCAGTTTTTGCCGTTTGACGCGCAGCGTGCCGTGCTTGTTATTGTAACAGACAGCGGACTTATTGAAAATAAAATTATTGAAATTCCTGAGGATACTTCCTTTAAGGAACTGCAGCAAATTGCCGCAGGCATTAATAGCCGCTTAGCTGGTCTCACCTTTGATGCAATCAGTAGTACAGTGCTTGGTGAACTAAAGCAAGATATTATTCCTAATCAGAGACTGTTAAATACAGCGCTGGAAATCATCCAGCAGGCCTTGGCAGGCAAAAAAAGCAATAAAGTGTATTTAGGCGGTACAACTCAGCTCCTTAGTCAGCCTGAGTTTCAAGATGTAGAAAAGGTTAAGGGCTTACTTACCATGCTGGAAGAAGAACGACTCCTCTGTGATATTATGAAAATGAAGGGTCAAGAGGGTGTGGTAGTGACCATTGGGCATGAAAACAAATATAGCGGTATTCAGGATTGCAGTATGGTGCAGGCTACTTACCGCGTTGATGGGCAGGTTGTCGGTACGGTAGCAGTACTTGGTCCGACACGCATGGAATATGGTAAAATTATGACGGTGCTAGAGTTTATGCATAGTCATTTAGGGGAAGTCTTAAAAAAATATAAGCTTTAATGTTTTGATTTTGGGGATTGATACCATCATTAAAAAAGCAGGAAGCAGGCGCTATGCCGAAAAGTTACTAAGTAATGCTTCCTGACTTTTAATGAGTTCAATAGATATTAGTTTGATGTGAGGTGAAGTTAATGACAGAAGAAGAAAACCTAAATAAAGAGCAGCCGTCCGCGGCGGTGGAAACAGAAGCAGCAAGCGAGCCCCTTGAAGAAAGCCCGGGGGAAACAAATGAAGTATGTTTTGACTATAAAGAAGTACATAAAATGATGGAAACAATAGAAGAAAAGAATCGCTTATTTGAGGAACAAACCGACCGTCTAAAACGGCTGCAGGCTGATTTTGAAAATTTCCGCCGCCGTACGCGGCAAGAGAAAGAAGAATTGTCACTCATTGTTGCTCAAGGAGTAATTCTGGAACTGCTGCCTGTAGTGGATAATTTTGAAAGGGCACTGCAAAGTGCTGCAAATCAGGATGCTAAAGTTTTATTAGAGGGTGTCCAAATGATTTACAACCAGCTCACCGGGGTACTCGAAAAAGTAGGCTTGGCGCCGATTGAGGCTGTAGGCCAAAACTTTGATCCGCAGCAGCATGAAGCCATCATGAGTGTGCAGGATGAAGAACAAACAGATGGTGCGATTATTGAAGAACTCCAAAAAGGCTATACTATACGCGGCAAAGTTGTTCGCCCCAGTATGGTCAAAGTAGTAAATAATGGTTAAAATATAAAGAAATATAGGAGGAAGATAAAATGGCAAAAGTAATTGGTATAGACTTAGGGACTACCAACTCGTGTGTAGCAGTAATGGAAGGCGGCGAGCCTGTTGTTATAGCTAACGCTGAAGGCAGCCGTACAACCCCGTCGGTAGTAGGCTTTTCAAAAACAGGAGAACGTTTGGTAGGACAGCTGGCAAAGCGTCAGGCAGTATCAAATCCTGATCGTACAATTAGTTCAATTAAACGTCATATGGGCACAGCTCATAAAGTAACAATTGATGATAAAGGGTATACTCCGCAAGAAATTTCAGCGATGATTTTGCAAAAACTCAAGGGTGATGCCGAAAACTATCTTGGTGAAACTGTTTCGCAAGCTGTTATTACTGTACCAGCTTATTTTAGCGACAGCCAGCGTCAGGCCACCAAAGATGCCGGTACTATTGCCGGACTTGAGGTTCTAAGAATTATCAACGAACCAACCGCTGCATCACTGGCCTATGGTCTTGATAAAGGCGAAGATCATACGATTTTGGTATTTGACCTTGGCGGTGGTACCTTTGATGTATCCATCCTCGAACTTGGTGATGGTGTATTTGAAGTAAAAGCCACTAATGGTAATAACCGTTTGGGCGGCGATGATTTTGATGAACGCGTTATGAACTGGCTGATTGCTGAGTTCAAAAAGGAAAATGGCATTGATTTATCAACAGACCGGATGGCAACCCAGCGTTTGAGAGAAGCTGCCGAAAAAGCCAAAATCGAGCTTTCCGGCGTACTTAGCACCAACATCAATCTGCCATTTATCACTGCAGATCAAACCGGTCCGAAACATATGAATCTTGACCTTACCAGAGCTAAATTTGAAGAACTGACTGCAGATCTTGTAGAAGCAACTATGGGACCAACCCGTCAGGCTATGTCTGATGCGGGGCTTGATCCAAAAGATATTGAAAAGGTTATCTTAGTAGGCGGTTCCAGCCGTATTCCGGCGGTACAAGAAGCTATCAAAAAATTCCTGGGTAAAGAGCCGCATCGCGGCGTAAATCCGGATGAATGCGTGGCTGTTGGCGCAGCTATTCAGGCCGGTGTACTTGTTGGTGAAGTAAAAGATGTACTCTTACTTGATGTTACGCCTCTTTCCTTGGGCATTGAGACCCTTGGCGGCGTTTGCACCAAAATTATTGAACGCAATACAACTATTCCAACCAAAAAGAGCCAGACTTTCTCGACTGCTGCTGATAATCAGCCGTCAGTTGATATTCATGTACTTCAAGGCGAACGCGAAATGGCTTCCTACAATAAAACCTTAGGCCGTTTTGAACTGTCTGACATTCCACCGGCTCCGCGCGGGGTACCTCGTATTGAAGTTACTTTTGATATTGATACTAATGGTATCGTACATGTATCGGCCAAAGATTTGGGCACAGGCAAAGAACAAAAAATCACCATTACTGCTTCCGGCGGCATGAGTGATGAAGATATCGAACGGATGGTAAAAGAAGCGGAAGCGCATGCCGCTGAAGATAAACAGCGCAAAGAAGAGGTAGAAGTGCGCAATAACGCTGATTCTTTGGTTTATCAGGCAGAAAAGACCATCAAAGATGTCGGCGATAAAGCTGATAAAGCCTTGGTGGAAAAAGTTCAGCAGGCCGCTGATAAATTGAAAGAAACCTTAAAAGGTACGGATACCGAAAAAATTAAAGCCGATACCGAAGAATTAACTAAACCTTTGTATGAGCTGACTTCGGCTGTGTATAATCAAGCTGGCGCACAGGCCGGGGAGCCAGGCGCTGATCCAAGTGCCGCGCAAGGCGCGGGAAAGCCAACAGACGAAAAAGTAGTAGACGCTGAATACAAAGTCATGGATGATGAAAAGAAATAAACCAAGCGGTTAGAGACTGTTGCAAATTGTAACAGTCTCAAATAAATAGTGTGGGATGGTGTATGGTGAGTAAACGAGATTATTATGAGGTGCTGGGCGTAGCTAAAACGGCCACAGACGATGAACTGAAAAAGGCGTTTCGTAAATTAGCCCGTAAGTACCATCCTGATGTAAATCGTGATAATCCACAGGAAGCAGAAGCTAAATTTAAAGAAATTAATGAAGCTTATGAAGTACTCTCTTCACCTGAACGCCGGGCGCAGTATGACCAATACGGTCATGCTGCGTTTGATGGCGCTCAGGGTGGCGGCGCCGGCGGCTTTGGTGGTTTCGGCGGCAGCGGCGGCGGCTTTAGTGATATATTTGATATGTTCTTTGGGGGGCAGGGGTTTGGCGGTCGGCAGAATGGACCAGAAAAGGGCTCTGATTTGCGTTATGACATGGAAATCAGTTTTGAAGAAGCTGCTTTTGGTAAAGAAACCGAAATTCAAATTCCCCGCACCGAAGACTGTAAGGCTTGTCATGGTTCAGGAGCGGCGCCTGGTACACATCCGGAGACTTGTCCGGAGTGTCATGGCAGCGGGCAAGTGCAATTTGCGCAAAACACGCCTTTTGGCCGTATGATGAATGTACGATCGTGTGATCGGTGTAAAGGTGAAGGCAAAATTGTTAAAACGCCATGTAAGGAATGTCATGGTCGTGGTAAAGTACGCAATAAACGAAAAATTAGCATTAAGATTCCAGGTGGGGTGGATAACGGCTCAAGACTTCGCGTAGCCAATGAAGGTGAATCCGGTTTGCGCGGCGGTCCGGCGGGTGATCTTTATATTTACATTTTTGTTAAAGCGCATAAGCTTTTTGTGCGTGATGGCAACGAGGTAATTTGTGAAGTTCCCATTAGCTTTGTGCAGGCATCCCTAGGGGATGAAATTGAAGTACCGACGTTAGACGGAAAAGTCAAACTGAAAATTCCGGAAGGAACGCAGTCAGGCACCGTTCTTCGCCTGAAGGATAAGGGTATTCCTTATTTGCGCGGCCATGGCCGGGGTGATCAGCATGTAAAAGTAAAAGTACTTACGCCGCAAAGACTAAGTGAAAAACAGCGGGAGCTTTTACGCGAATTTGCGAAGGTTGGCGGGGAAAATATAAATCCCGAGCAAAAAAACTTTTTCAAAAAAGTAAAAGACTTATTTGACGTATAATTAGGGAAATCAACATGAGATTGGCATATGGATATATTGAAACGAAACAGCTTTACATATCCGTATGCCAATTGTATTTATACGAGGAGTGATGCTATGAATTGGACGGAAATCAGCATTCGTACAACACACGAAGCAACCGAAGCCGTGGCTAATATTTTTCACGATCTAGGGGCTAGCGGCGTAGTAATCGAAGATCCTGAACTCGTCAATTCCTATCGCCGGGCTGGGGCATGGGATTACTGCGACATTCCGGAAGTGCTGGATACCGAAACAGTCGTAGTCAAGGCCTATTTGCCTGCCGATAAAGAACTTGAAGGCAAGCTTAGAATTTTTAAGCAGCGGGTTAATGAACTAGCAGAGCATAATCTTGATAAAGGGCAGGGACTTATTGAGTGCCGTGAGATTCATGAAGAAGACTGGGCAAATTCGTGGAAAGAATTCTTCCATCCGATTAAAGTTGGACAGCGGATTGTTATTAAGCCGTCATGGGAGGAATATACTAAGGCTGCTGATGAAATTGTTATTGAGCTTGATCCCGGCATGGCTTTTGGTACAGGAACGCATCATACTACGACGATGTGTATACGCTGTCTGGAAGAAATTATTAAACCAAATGATACTGTATTTGATGTCGGTACAGGATCAGGGGTGCTGGCTGTAGCTGCTGCCAAACTTGGCGCCCGGAAAGTTACGGCAGTGGATTTTGATAACGTAGCGGTGCGGGTGGCATTAGAAAACGCTGTGATAAATAAAGTAGAGCAGCAGGTGCAGGTAGGCCAAAGCGATTTAATGGCAGAAATTACCGGACAAGCTGATGTTATTATTGCCAACATAATTGCAGATATTATTATCAGAATGCTGCCGGCTGTAACCGAAAAACTCAAAGACACGGGCTATTTTATTGCCAGCGGAATTATTGCTGAACGGCTTAGTGATGTTACCGCAGCTGTACTTGAAAACAAGCTTATAATTGAACGGGTCATCGAAGAAGGCGGTTGGGCGGCTATGGTAATCCGCAAAGGAGGCGTGTAGTTTGCGCCGCTTTTTTATTGATCAGCCGCTAAGCTCTCTGCCGCTTGTTATTACCGGAGCTGATGCCCATCATATTAGTCATGTGCTCAGGCTGATGCCAGGGGATAAAGTAACGCTTATCGCTCCGCAGGAAGAAGTGGGGATTGCTGTTATTACCAGTATGGAAAAAGAGGCTGTTCGCCTTAATTTACAGGAAAAAATAGTAGAAGAGCGAGAAGCACCACTGCATATTACTTTAGTGCAAGGACTGCCTAAAAGTGATAAAATGGACTATATTGTGCAAAAAACAGTAGAACTTGGCGTATGCGAAATTATTCCGCTGGCGGCCGAGCACTCTGTGGTAAAATATGATGATCATAAGAAATTAGACAGAGTAAAACGTTGGCAAAAGATCGCGAGTGAAGCCGCTAAACAATGCAAGCGGACAATTATGCCTGTAGTTGAGAGCGTACAAAATTTAGCGGAGATTTTAGCGGGACTTGCTGATGATACGGTTATTATTATGCTGTACGAAGGAGAGGTTTCTATTGGCTTAAAGCAAACCTTGCATGCGTGTAAGGCCAGTAAATATGTTTTGCTGATAGGGCCGGAAGGCGGGTTTAGTCCGGAAGAAGTTTTCCTTTGTAAGGCGCATAAGGCACAAGTTGTTACCCTTGGTCCACGTATTTTGCGTACAGAAACTGCGGCAGTGGCTGCTGTTGCGCTCTTGATGTATGAGTGCGGTGATTTAGGCTGAGGAGAGCTATGTTGGGAGGAAGCTAATTATTATGCGGGCTGCATTTACCACGCTGGGCTGCAAAGTAAACCAGTATGAAACAGAAACCATGGAGGGTTTATTTAAGGAACGCGGCTATAGCATTGTAGCGTTTGATGAGTATGCCGATGTTTACATTATAAATACCTGTTCGGTAACGCATTTAGGTGAAAAAAAGTCAAGACAGTTAATCAGGCGGGCTGTTCGCTTAAACGCTCAGGCGGTAGTTGCAGTTACCGGCTGTTATGCACAGGTTTCGCCTGAGGAAGTCGCTGGTATTGAAGGGGTAGATATTATTGTCGGGACCAAAGAGCGCCACCGAATCGTTGATTTGGTGGAAGAAGTGCTGAAGGAGCATAAGCCGATAAATATTGTCAGCAATATAATGGACGCCAAGGAGTTTGAGGATATTCCGCTGTTTTCGGCGCCGGGCCGCACAAGGGCTTTCTTAAAGATCCAAGAGGGCTGTACCAATTTTTGTACATACTGCATTATTCCCTATGCCAGAGGCCCGCTTCGTTCACGGGGGCTAGCAAGCATTGCTGAGGAAGCTCATAAATTAGTGGAGCTGGGCTTTAAAGAGATTGTGCTGACAGGCATTCATTTAGGTGCATATGGGCGAGATCTCAACGAACAGGTCAATCTTGTTGATGCTGTCAAAACAGTGCTGGCGGAGCCGGGTTTAGTGCGTCTGCGCTTAGGGTCACTAGAGTCGATTGAATTATCGCCCAAACTTTTAGCGGTTATGCAGCAGGATGAGCGGTTTTGCCAGTTTTTTCATTTGCCGCTACAAGCAGGTGATAATCAGGTGTTAGAGGCCATGAACAGACAGTATACTACGGCAGAATACCAAGACCTTATTGAAAGCATCAGAACTAAACTGCCTGATGCTGCCATTTCGACAGATTTAATAGTTGGCTTTCCCGGTGAGACTGAAGCAATGTTTCAAAATACTGTAGAATTTGTGCAGACTATGAATTTTGCCAAAATGCATATTTTTCCCTTCTCTCCACGCCAAGGTACTCCTGCGGCCGAATTTGCTAATCAAATTTCTGAGGAAACCAAAAAGCAGCGGGCGCACTACATGCAAGTGGTGGCAGAGCAGAACGCACAGGAATATCAGACGCGTTTTATTGGAAAAAATATGCAGGTTTTGTTTGAAACCGAGCAGAATGGTATTGTAGACGGACTTACCGGAAATTACCTGCGGATTTATACAGCAGGTTCAGACTACCTAACCGGGACAGTACACCGTGTTTTGCTGGAAAAGTTATATAGAGATGGTTTATGGGGGAAAATTATAGATTAATTTTTTAATTTGTAG
>JAJFUN010000165.1 GCA_021372375.1 Pelosinus sp.
GAAATAGTCACCTGTCCATCTTCTAAAGGCTGACGGAGAACTTCAAGCACTACCCGAGGAAATTCCGGCAATTCATCAAGAAAAAGTACGCCGTTATGACTAAGCGTCACTTCGCCTGGTCTTGGTACACGCCCCCCTCCAATTAAACCGGCGTCCGAAATTGTGTGATGGGGACTTCTAAATTGACGATTCATAATTAGACCCATATTATTTTTCAGCATGCCTGCTACGCTATAAATCTTGGTAACTTCCAGCGCTTCCTGGGTAGACATCGCAGGCAGTATCGATGGAATACGCTTGGCAAGCATGGATTTACCAGAGCCCGGCGGACCAATCATGAGTACATTGTGGCCTCCGGCTGCGGCAATTTCGAGGGCGCGTTTAGCCACCAGCTGGCCCTGTACATCAGCAAAGTCATCCTGCTGTATAGGATGCGCTTGGTTAAATACCTGTTTTTCTTGCGGCGCCAGATATTCCTCGCCGCGTAGGTGCAGTACCAGATCAGTCAGGGTGTGCGGGCCATATACAGTCAGTTCTTCAACAAGCAGTGTTTCCTGCACATTATCCTGCGCCACCACTACCTCTTTTATGCCTTCTTCGGCTGCATTTATCGCCATAGACAGCATGCCGGATACACCGCGCAGCTTGCCTTCGAGCGATAGTTCGCTGACAAACAGATACTTTTTGTACGCTTCCTGCTCTATTTGACCGCTGGCGGCCAATATTGCTACCGCAATAGGCAAATCAAGGCCGGAACTCTCTTTTTTAAGATCGGCTGGGGCTAAATTGACCGTAATTCGTTTAGCCGGAAATTCAAAGCCGGCATTTTTGATTGCTGCCTTGACCCGTTCCCGTGATTCACGCACCGCCATATCAGGTAAACCGACTATATCAAAACAGGGAATTCCATTGCCGATATCCACTTCCACAGCAATCAATACCCCGTTTAAGCCTAGTGTCGTAGAACCAAAAGTCTGTGCAAACATATAAATTCCTCCTTTCTATCTGCCAAATGCATTCACAATATGATTGCACTCTGTACGGCTTCCGGCCAGCAGTATCTCCACAATATCAAACCGACAAGCCGCACTTAGCTCTCTCTTTTCATTAAGATAACATAATGCAGTACTAATGATTTTTTGTTGTTTACGAAGATTAACCGCCTCAGACGGCCTGCCAAACGCTGTAGTACGCCTTGTTTTAACCTCAACAAAGACAAGTGTATTCTTGCGTTTGGCGATAATATCGATTTCACCTATCTTACAGCGGTAACGGCAGACCAGAATTTTATAGCCTTGCCTTTCTAAAAAATCTGCAGCTATAGCCTCACCTATTTCCCCTGTAGTAATGTGATTCATGATACTTCTCCTTTGCTACCTAGGCGTCCTACTCTTTATTGTGCCTCTTTGTCAAAAAAAATTTCCTGTTTTTATAAAAAAACAGCATTCTGCTTGTACAGAATACTGCTTTTAACAAAATCTAAGTCATGACCACCATTTCAAGTGGTGGTTTGATGCCCTATAAGGGCAATTACTTGCTACGCCTAAAAGAAGGGTATCGCAAGCGTTGTTACTAGCAACCCCTAAAAGGTTTTTGTATTAAAAGTGCCTAGTCCCTGTGATACCTTTCATAAAAGATCTTCGCTCACTGCTATTCTTTTGTTGTAATTGGAATCAGTAGATTAATCAATCCTTGATTACCGCCTCCAATTGCAAGTCCTAAAGCGTTTCTACCATAATTATCCTTTATATTAGGATCAGCGCCTGCTTTTAATAATGCATTCGCTAACGTCATCTGCATATTGTATTGCCACGCTCCCCGAAAATCAGCGACTAATATTAACGGCGTACTTCCCTCACCATTACCTTGATTTACATCTGCATTATTTTTAATTAAAAATAATACTACATTTGCCATGTGGCCATAGTGCGAGGACTCCATAACCGCTCGTGTAAGGGGAGTATTTCCTTTTTCATCTGCTGCATTTACATCGGCCCCTGCCTTTACTAATTCAGCGACTACCTCAGGACGCTGTGTGTGTATTGCCGAAAGAAGCGGAGTTGTAACTATAGGTTTAGTCATCCATCCACCTTTTGTAATACTCTGATTCACATCAGCACCATTTTTAATAAGGTATTGAATTATTTTTAAATTAGGACCACTAAGATTATCTATTGCTGCCGCCAATGGCGTTGACTGATCAGTCAGAGAATTACCAACCATACAATTTATATCTGCACCGTTATCTAAGGCTGTTTTAATTAGATTTATATTGTTTTGATATATTCCATTGATCAGTAATCTATCCATATCACTTGCTGCATAGCCATTACAAGACGATACCGATATTAAACAAATCAATAGCACTAGAATTTTCATACAATGTTTAATCATTTCAATCACTCCAAAAAAAAATTTATTTCCGAATATAAATAACTTGGGGCGGCGTATAAGTCATAGCATCACTAAACATCTTTGTCAAAAACTCTCGAGTTTTAGGATTATTCATTCGTTCCCCAATGCTATCGTGATTTAAATCATTCATCCTTCTTAAAGCATAATTACCATACTGTCTTGTGTCCTTTTTGGCTGTTCGGATGCATTTCATATAGGTATCTTTTGCTTCTTGTATATTCCCACTCAGTTCATAATCAATTCCTAGAAGCAAATATGCCAAAGTATCTTTATTATCCAATTCAGTTGTCTTGGCAAAATCAGATATTGCCAAATTATATTGTTGGGTAGTATGATAAACTGCTCCTCGTGCAAAATAAATAATTGCCACATTCGGATTTAATTCAATTGCCTGCGAATAATCAGCAATTGCCTCTGTCGGCTGGTTATTATCACTATTTATCATGCCGCGCCCCAGATAAAATCTAAAATCACTAGGCGCTACTTGTAGGCCTTGATCATAATCCTGCATTGCTAAATTGTAATTTTTCTTTTGATAATAGCAATATCCTCGCTCAAAATATGCATCAGCATTGCTGGGATTCGATGCCAGCTCATTTGTATACTTAATTATTGCATTCTCAACATTATCTTGCGCATGCGCAACGAGCAATTGCCCAATAAAAGCCAAGCAAAAAATTAATACTATTAGTATGCGATTGTTTACCATAAAGGTTATCCCCCATTCAGCCTTATCGTTTAGCCAACTTTTTAAATTCAGTTACATCTTAGTCTCATCGTGCAAACATTTTGCCTATTCCAAATTAAATCACCCCGCTATTAAATACCACCATCTTTTGCTATATAAAATAACACTAATTACAATATATTACTTTAGTGTTATAATATCACGAAATTACCTTTGTTTACAATAAAATTTAAATCCGGGCTAAAAATGCATTTAATTATTGATCAGCCTTACAGCTATTAGAAGGGCCTTCCTTCATTTCAACCTATCCCCTGCACATGATTGCGAAACCTACTACACTATAAATCTTGGTAACTTCCAGCACTTCCTGGGTAGACATAGCCGGCAGTATTGACGGGATACGCTTGGCAAGCATGGATTTACCTGATCCTGGCGGACCAATCATTAGTACATTGTGGCCGCCGGCTGGGGCTAAATTGACCGTAATTCGTTTAGCCGGAAATTCAAAGCCCGCATTTATCATTGCTGCCTTGACTCGTTCACGTGATTCATGCTGCTTCTCCTTTGCTACAATGTCCTACGCTTTATTGTGCCTCTTTGTAAAAAAAAATTCCTGTTTTTATAAAAAAAAGCAGCATTCTGCTTGTACAGAATACTGCTTTTAATAAAATCTATTTATTCTTCTTCCACTCCGGCAATATATAAAGCAGGATTTTTGGATAAATCAATTTCCTGCAAGGTATTTATCTGCTGCCGATTTTCGTCCGTAATAATCCGCACTACCGGTTTGGTCTTGTTCTCGCGGGAAAAATCGACAACAACGCCGACTTGGTTATTACTAAGGCGCACCATACTGCCAATTGGATACACCGCAATGTTTTTTACAAAATTCTCAACGATTTCCGGCGCAAAATAAGTACCTGCAGCCCGCGTAATTATTGCCAGAGCTTCATATACCGAAATAGCCGAGTGCTTGGGCGTATCAGAAATAAGTGCATCATACCTGTCAGCAATAGCGACAATGCCAGCATATTGATGAATTTCTTCCTGCCTCAGCCCCCGCGGATACCCTGAACCATCATAGTGTTCATGGTGCTGAAACGCACAATGCGCTGACAAAATACTGAATTCCTGATTCTTGCGGAGTATTTCAAAACCTATTTCGGGATGCCGCTTGAACTCAGTCTCTTCTTTAGGGGTTAAGTTCTCAGCTTTATTACAGATTTCCGACGAAATTTGCAATTTACCAATATCATGCATTAAAGCCCCAATCCCTAAATCACGCAGGCGAATTTCATCATAACCCATATTTAAGCCAGTTAATATAGAAAGCACACATACATTGACGGCATGAGCGAATAAATAGTCGCTGCGAGTCCGCATATCAATTAAATTCAACATAGTACCCCGTTTACCGCAGAGTTCATCCACCAGCATGTTGGCAATTTTTTTAGCCTGCTCGCTATCAACGCCCCGGCCAAGCCTTACATTTTCCATAATGTTTTTCGCGGCCGCAACAGCTTCTACCCGTGTCTTCTCGCTAACCACATCCTGCACATCAATGTCCTGTGTTAATTCATCTTCAATATATATATAGCTAAGATCAAATTCCTTTAAACGACTGACAAAGCGCTCATTGAGATCAATGCCTGCATTTAAGAGTACTGTGCCATCAGCAGTGTACAGCGGCCTGGCTAATTTCATACCGGCAGCAATATTATTTAATAAAATACGGCGCATCTAAATCTCCTCTTCCTACGGCTTCCCCATTTTCTGATCCAAACGATAAACATAAGCCAGTACTTCTGCTACGACTTTATATAGTTCCGGAGGTATCTCACGATCTAGTTCTACCGCCATCAGCATACTTGATAAGGTTTTATTCTGATACACCGGAATGGCGTGTTTTTCTGCCGCTGCCAGGATTTGTTCAGCAATAAATCCGGCCCCCTTGGCTACCACACGGGGAGCATGATTCTCACCTTGTTTATAATTTAGCGCAATAGCTTGTTTTGGCTTTTCGACTGCTGCATTTTTATTATTCATATTCACCCACCCAAATCAGCTTTTGTATTTACACTAACTTCTACCAAATTTAGGGCTGATTCATCAATAGCCTCACGCATATCAGGCAAATAGCTATTAAAGCTTTGTACTGTCGCCTCTTCAGTAAAGGCTACTTTTACATTCAAAAGATTCTTCTGATACAAACGAAATACAATATCGACAGGCCCGATATTTTCAGTTGATAAACAAATACGCAGCCAGGTTTCATAAGTGTATTCCCCGCCATTTTTACCGTCTTTCTGACGCTGCTGATACAAATGAATATACGCCGGATAAGGCTGCATGCCCTCACCTAAATATAATGGCATAGAAAAACTAAGCGTACTGTTGTTATCTATTTTTTCACCGCTAAAAGCTACTGACTTTTTCATGGATGCTGTCATTTCACGCATACTTCTTATGGTTTGCTGCAGCTTTTCCTGGTCAAACTTTGTCCACTCTAAGGTTTTATGCAATTTTACCAAGGCCCAAAGCTGCGGCAGTTCTGGCAGATTATGCTTACCTGCAGCAAATTTCAATATTTCTGGCGCATTCTGCGTAAAATTTTCTACGGTCTGCTTTAGTATAGCTGCTTCCTGTGAATTATCCGTTTGCTGTAAGGGAGACTGCTGAAAAAATTGTTTAATGTCATTTTTAACGACACCTTGCGAAGCCATGCTATTGCCAGCTAATTGTTTGGCTAGATTCATAACTATATCTTCTAAGGATTGTTTTGCTGCTTGACTACCTCCTACAGATGCCGTATTTTCCCCAGCCGCACTGCTTTGCGGCTGCTGCATATTGTCCTGATTCACCTCAGCCTGTTTGGACTGATCATTGATTACACCTTCATTTGATGCACTATTCTTACCCACTTGCTGCGGCGTTATCATTATCTCAGAATTAGCGGCAGGCTGCTCCATTTCATTTGCCGGAGCACTCGTTTGTCCGCCACTTTTCTGCAGCTGAGTTTTGGCGGCATCCTCCGCTGGCAAATTGCCGGACCTAATAGCTGCAGCGTCCGTACCAGGCTGCTGCTGGCCGACCTTCTCACTTGCACTACTTGCAAATGCTTGCTGCTCTATTTCACTGGCCGAAACACTCCTTTGTCCACTTGCTTCTGGTGGAATTTTATCAGCAGCCGCCCCTGCTGCCTGCTGGCCTGCTGGCAATTTGCCGGACTCAAGAGCTGCAGCGTCCGTACCAGGCTGCTGCTGGCCGACCTTCTCACTTGCACTACTTGCAAATGCTTGCTGCTCTATTTCACCGGCCGAAACACTCCTTTGTCCACTTGCCTTTGGCGGAATTTTGTCAGCAGCCGCCCCTGCTGCCTGCTGGCCTGATGGCAATTTGCCGGACTCAAGAGCTGCAGAATCCATACCAGGCTGCTGCTCAGTAGCAGTTTGAAAATTATTTATCGTTTTATCCGTCCCTTGCAGGTTGGCTTTATCATTTACACCGTTTACAGACACCTTTTCTGCTGGCTGATTCGATGATAATTCAGTTTTATCAAGCTGCTTTGTCGTTGTATGCTGCGCTGCCGCTTCTTCTGTTGGCAAAGCTCGCTGCCCATACACCCCGTTACCTGGCGTACCTCTAGCTTCAGACGTGCTTGGCATTTCACCAGTAGACTCAGGCAACTTTTCTTGCGCTACAGCTATTTTCGCATAAGAATTTATATTGTTTTTTACCTCGGCCTGCTCTGACCCTGCAGCTTTTTGCAGCACGTTCGTAAAATCAGTCTCAAAGTTTTGCAATAAATCAGCTAAGGATTGCAGCATTTTCTCTGGAACTTGACGAGAAATTTGTTCGGCATCAGCAAGGAGGCTCGTAAAAGCCTGTAATTGTTCCACTGCACTCTTCTCCGCCTTAATGGTGGAAATCATGCCTTCGGCAATAGTTGCCGAATCAGCTAGGGTTTTGCTAAGAATCTCTTGCGTTACATCCTGTATGTCAGCCGGTAATGACTTTATAATTGCACTTCGTTCGTCAATAGCCGTGCCTATTTCCTTTAAAACAGACTGCAATAAATTTTCAGTCTGTTTTGTTTCAATTTTGGCTGCAGCAGCTTTTTGTTCATCATTTACCGGCAGCTCAGCTTGTCCCAGTTCTACCTTTGCTGCCGGTTCATCTGCTGCTTTTGGTGCAGCGGCTTGTTGTGCAGCTTCTTCTGAACCAGCACTTTTTACCTGAGCTGCTTGTGCTTCACCAGTTATCTGTCCCGCTGCTGGCACATTACCTGCGGAGACATTGTTGATATTCATGATTTTGCCTCCCATGACTTTATCGGCTCGAAACTCCGCCGATGAATCGGACAAGGACCATATTTCCGAATAGCCGCTATATGTTCTTTAGTTCCGTAACCTTTATGCCTGGCAAAACCATACATAGGGTACTCTTTATCAAGTTCCATCATCAGCCTATCTCTTTCAACCTTGGCAATAATCGACGCGGCGGCAATAGAAGCACTGATGGCGTCGCCGCCGATCAAGGATACCGATGTCATGCTAAGCTCTGGCAGCGGCACCGCATCAATGAGTACCCCCTCCGGTTTTACCTTGAGTCCCGCAATCACCCGATACATTCCGGCAATTGTGGCCTGATAAATATTGACGCGATCTATCTCTTCTCTGTCAACAATCTCATAATTTACGGCAAGGGCTTGCTCTTTTATCGCAAAATATAGCTTATTTCGCTGCTCTGCCGTAAGCTTTTTAGAATCATTAAGCAGCGGCAAATAAGCATCGGCCGGCAAAATAACAGACCCTACCACTACAGGCCCGGCCAGCGGCCCGCGCCCGGCCTCATCCACTCCGGCAATAATAGTACAGCCCTCCGCTATTAGCGCATGTTCCTGTACATACAGCTCAGCCACCCGCGCCCTATCCGCAGCAATCTGTGCCTGACGCTGCTGCCATCTCTCGATAAGCCGCTTTACAGAAATCCGTTTATCTTGTTTAAACAAAGCAATACTCTCTAATGATACCTCATCTTTGGCTAACAAACCGGTAATATCCGCTACAGTCATGCTCGTACGATTCAAAATAGAAATCCTCCAAAATGATTCCCGGTTATGGGTTATGGGCTTTGTTTTTGGCTTTCAACTCATAACCCATAGCTCATAACCAATAGCCTGTTTCTTCTACTACATATATTCTTTCTTTTCAACAAAATCCCTGTTGCGTGAAAATAAAAATTAGGGGACTTACCGTGTCGGTTAGTCCCCCTGTTTAAATGCTATTCAGTTATCTTTGCGGGTTCAGAGCTCACCTGATCAAATGTAAAAGGCCCCAATTTCCCGGAACGGAGCTCAGTAAGAATAATTTTTCGTA
>JAJFUN010000174.1 GCA_021372375.1 Pelosinus sp.
TGGACAATCGCGCTAAGCGTATCCTTTAATGTCTTCGATAATGGCCTCGCCAAAGCAAAGCTGAGCCAAGCCAAGCATGAATTAACCATTGCTAAAGAACAATCCCGTCAGTTGGAAGACGGGATAACCCTCGAAGTCAGCCAGGCTTACCTAAATGTCCAGGAAGCCGCTGAGCGCATCAAAAACAATCAGGTAGCCGTAAATAAAGCCAAAAGAGACTACGAAATGGCTGGAGAGCGTTATGATGCCGGCATTGGCACAAACCTTGATGTTATGGATGCCGAAGTCGCAATGACTCAGGCAAAGATTAACTACGTTCAAGCAATCTATGATTACAATAACTCAAGAGCCCAGCTTGATAAGGCCATGGGGATAATAAAATAAATATACCTTCTTGCTATATGAGAAAAGATGACAGTTGAAATTACATCTTAATGTAATTTCAACTGTCATCTTTTATTGTCCAACCTATGAGTCACAAGCAAATAATCCATTTTAAGAAAATACACGTTTAAAAACCTTATGTAACAATCTAAGCCCTTTATTGATTTCCGCTGGTTCGAGATGCCCATAACCTAAAATGAGCTTGTCCATATGAAGTCCCTTGGTAATACTGTGATATTCCGCAGGCGTGACCAATACCCCAGCTGCCTGGCAACCTCTTAGAAACTGTTGATCAAAGCACTTTCCCGGGAATGCCAACGCTAAATGAAGTCCCGCTGCATCCCCCCATACCGACCACGTTTGACCAAATATTTCTGTCATTTGTGCGAGGAGTATCTGCCGACGTTGTCCGTAAAGCCGGCGCATTTGCTGAATATGTCGATCAAGCCTGCGCGTACTTAGATACCGAGCCAGGACGGCTTGCTCAAAAGGCGGATTCTGCACATCAGTATGCGTCCGCAGATAACGCCAGCGCCTGTGCAGCTGGCGGGGCAGTATGCAATAGCCAATACGCAGCGCCGGAAACAAAATTTTACTAAAAGTGCCTACATAAATAACCCTTTGCCGATCCATCGCCCATAACGGAGCCACCGGTGAACCAATATAACGAAATTCGCTGTCATAATCATCTTCTATTATGTAAATATCCTTGGCCCGCGCAAAGCGAATAAGTTCAGTCCGGCGACCGGCCGGAAGAATCCCGCCCAGTGGAAACTGATGCGACGGCGTCACATAGACAGCCGAGGCAGAGCTGCTTTCTAACTTTCCAGTTTGCATCCCCTGCTCATCCACCGGCACCGGACATATTTTGAAGTTTTTTTGTGTTAGTACTTGCAGCATTCCCCTATGACAGGGATCTTCCACTAAAATTTCCTGTCCCTCACCTGACAGCAGTTCAGCAAGTACATAAAGCGCCTGCGTAGCGCCGGCGGTAATAAAGATGTCCTGAGGATTAACTATAATCCCACGGCTTCTCAATAGCCATGCTGCTATTTCATCGCGTAAGACAGCAAGCCCTTCCGGGCCGGTATACCCCCACTTTTCAGCCGGAAGTTCCTCAGCAGCCTTGTGTTCAAGCTGCAGCCATGTTTGCCGGGGAAAGCGCCTTAAGTCCGGTTTTCCTGTCCGAAAATCAGCAATATAACGGGAAAATGCCTGTAATGGCTTTTTATTTTTACTCATAACAGGCATGGTATTTTCTAGACATAACCCATCTGCCACACGGGTGGGTGCGCCAGGCCTGGTCACAGTATACCCCTCAGCAGACAACATTTCATAAGCTTCGTAAACCGTATTACGTGAAACGCCTAGGCTCTTGGCCAACTCCCGTGTCGAAGACAGCGCATCACCGGATTTAAGCAGCCCTTCCGTCATCTGATTACAGAGTATTTGATAAATCTGGCGTGCCAGCGATAATTCACTGTGCCGCTGCAATTTACTATCCCACATATATCCCCCAACTGGCCCCATAAAATTGCTATTAAACCGGCTCTACTACTATGCCAATTAATTTGTTACCATTATACCATATTAGTCTAATAAATGTAATTGGACCAGAAAGTGGTGAACGTTATGCAACATTTTATTGGCATGCTTTTCTTAACCGGTGCATTTACCCTTGCGGGGACTTCGGTAATTGCCGGACGTTTTGTTGCCGGAACAGTGGGGACATTTACAATCGCTTCCGCCAGCCTGTTTTTTGCTTTACTAGCACTTTTACCGTTATGTGCGCAAAAAGTGCATTTGACCATCAGGCAAATGACAGTAAGCGACTGGCTAAGGCTGCTGCTGCAAGCATTATTTGGTGTCTTTTTATTTCGCTGGTTTTTACTAAAAGGTCTGCTCTATACCAGTACAGGAGAAGCAGGCATCCTAACTGGTGCTACACCGGCTGTAACCGCCACTTTGGCCTGCCTGTTTTTAAAAGAGCCGCTGTATAAGCAACGTTTTTGCGGTATCTTATGCACAGTCAGCGGTATCTTGATAATTCAGGGTATATTCTCAGGCAATATTGCCTTTTCCGTTCATCATCTTGTAGGAAACTTACTAGTGCTTTCTGCTGCAGCCTGCGAATCCCTTTTCAACATTTTTTCTCGCAGCAGTATTATAAAATCGTTGATAACCCAGAACCGTGAAATTGACCCCATTGTTCAAACAAGCCTGGTAACCTGTTTGGCTTTATTATTATGCCTTGGTCCAGCGCTAACCGAACATCCGGCAACTGCACTGCTCTTACTTAATATAGTAGGCTGGGGAGCGTTAGTCTGGTATGGGGTGTTTGTTACCGCACTGGCCTTCATTTTTTGGTACTCAGGCATTAAGCGCTGCGACGCCTCAGTAGCTGCAGCATTTTCCGGCATGATGCCGTTTACAGGGCTACTGCTGTCTGTCTTAATATTTAAAGAACAACCCAGCTGGCATGAGTGGCTTGGGGGACTGCTGATTGTACTTGGTATGCTACTCACCGGGTTAAAAAAAACTACTACGCAAGTGCAAATACAGCGTACTAAAAATGCTCTCTAGTGGGGAATTTTATTGTAATTGTACCTTAAGGTAGGACTTTGGTACTTATTGGAGAATACTTACTAAAAAACATTAGGAGCTTGTTATGAATATTTTAGTAATTAATGGCAGTCCAAAAAGTGACGGGAAAATCAGCACTGTCCTTAAAGAAGTGCTTGCCCATGCCGCACCGTCAAGTCACATTGAAACTATCCAGTTAAGAGAGCTAGACAACTTTCATTATTGCACAGGCTGCATGACTTGCCAGCATACAGGCTGCTGTATTATTCGGGACGATATAGTACAAGTCGAAACAGCCATCAAGAAAAGTGATCTCATCATATTGGCTACACCAACACATTGGGGAAATATGTCAGCCTTAATGCTCGGCATGTTCGAACGCTTATTTGGTTTTTTATTAGAAGAACGCCCGAAAGGAATTCCTAAAGCCAGAAACGCTGCTGGGAAAAAAGTGATATTCGTTACAGCTTGCAGTACTCCCTGGCCTTTTAATTGGCTTTTAAATCAATCCCGGAGCTGTTTCGGACGCTTACAGGAAATATGTAAATACAGCGGGCTAAAAATCTGCACTACCTTTGTACTTCCTGGAACAGCGGGAATGGCCGAAATACCTGAGAAGTATTTACAAAAAGCACAAAAGCTTGGGGAAAACTATTTAAATTAAAAAACAAACAGCCCTCATCACAGTTGGGCTGCTTGTCTTTTATAGAGTGTTATAACCACATTTACTACTTAATCAGCACAATATTAGCCTTTTTTAAAATATCATTAAATTCAGGTAGACTTCTTAAGGTATCAGCATCAGCTAGCGAAATTACGGGGTTTACATTAAAATCTTTAAGTTCAATTGCCTTTATCATGATATAATTTTTGCCGGCACGACTTTTACCATTGAAAACATCTTTTACCGTTTCAGCCTCATAATACTCAACCGCACCTTTGCTGGAAATCCAATTTAAATCAGTGTGAATAATATTATTTACGACTTGTCCGTTTTTGTCATAGATCGTTGGGCACATAGCCTTTTGCAATCCCAGCCCCCGCGTATCAATAACAATGCCCGTAACCTGTTTTCCCGTATCTACCCCCGCTGACTCCGCAAAACTTACACCAAATATACTTACCAAGAAAAGCATTAAAAAAAATATACTTTTTTTCATAAATTAAACCTCCGCTATTTTATATAACTAATTATTCCATATATAACTTTTTATTCCTCTAATGATAAGTATATTTTTTAGCAAAATTAAAATTCACTTAACCTGCGAGAGACTTATTGTATTTTTTAATAAAAAAACAGGGCCGCGCAAACTCTTACGTGAACTGCAGCCCTATTAATTCAAGCCAAAATATAGTTTTGAATAGCATGAGCAACGCCGTCTTCATCATTAGAGCGAGTTACAAATTTAGCTATTTGCTGTACCTCTTGTTCGGCATTGGCTACGGCAATTGGAATGCCAGCGACTTTCATCATACTGATATCGTTATAATTATCACCAAACACTACTGTCTTTTTAAGATCAAACCCCAGCTTCTGGGCTAGAAAACGTAGTCCTTCGCCTTTTGAAATACCTTGCGGCACAATATCAAGCCCGCCTTTTTCTGAAGAAACCATCGTAAGCTGTCTGGACTGATTGTAAAGACATTCTAATTCAGCAGCTTGCTCTGACGTAATATTCCACAAAAAAAACTTTAATACCTTTCCTAAAGGCAAATCGTCTGGCTGGCTTATTTCTTGCAATGGTACGCGAAAAGACGGCTGCACACGGTCATTATAGCGCTGAAAGAACTTTACACGCTCACTGTTCTTTCGATAAAAAACCAAATTGGAACTAAAGATAATGCAGTCATAATCTTTCGCAAAACAAGCTTCAGCTAATATTCTATCAGAATCCTGTGGCAGATATTTATGAAATAATACCTCACTGCTGCCCATACGGCGAACCATGCCGCCATTGGCTGAAATTATCGGTGCCGTCACCCCAAGCCGATGCGCCACATCCTTGACATAAAGATCAGTGCGTCCGGTAGCAAGCACCAGCTCCACCCCTTTTTCCTTGAGCTGCCGCATTGCCCGCACATTTCCTTCACTGATATCGCGCTCAGAATTTAAGAGCGTACCATCCATATCACATACTACACATTCAATATCCACCAAATCATCCTCTCTATCACGGCCAATCAGTAAATTCTTTCTATATCATCTTATCATATTCTAAGAAAACTGATAAAACTCCTGCATATAAATTAACACCCTCTTTTTTAAATAGAAAACAGTCTATTATTATTATATTACCAGAAACATACAAAAACGGACTGTCGCATTAGTATTATTGCTAATGCGACAGCCACGTTTAACTGTAATCCCATCTGAAGGAACTCCCTCCGGCGCCTCGCGCCACCTCCCGCAATGATGGAGGCTCTTATTTTAGTCTCCCTCTTCGAGGGATGCCTAGTTTAGCGACAGGGGGAGGCTTTTAAAAACATGCTTAATGCGAACAGCCCCTTTTTAAATTATAGATCGGTCGGCTGCACTTGAGCCGCACATAATTGTTCTTCCGTAACTTCTTTAATAGAACGCTTGATAATTTGGAGCATAGTTTGTATTTCTTGAACTGTACTTGCCAGTGGCGGCATAAATACAAGCACATCGCCAACAGGCCGAATAATCAGACCATATTTTCTTGCATAAAGACATACCTTAGCCCCCATTGCCGCCTTCCAAGGATAGGGAACCTTTTTTTCTTGGGTCTCAATTAGTTCAATGCCAATAATCAGCCCGCACTGCCGAGCATCGCCTACATGTTTAAGTTTACGAATTTGGCTAAGCTTTTCCTTAGCTGCTGCTATTTTATCCTTTAGTCCTTCAATCACCTTTTCTTCGCGGAATATCCTGAGATTAGCCAGTGCTGCCGCACAGGCCAGCTGATTTCCTGTATAAGAGTGCCCATGATAAAACGTCTTTTTCTCATCATAGTCCCCTAAAAAGGCGTTATATATTTCATTCGTTGTCAGCGTAGCCGCCAGCGGCATATACCCGCCGGTAATACCTTTTGATAATGTCATTAAATCCGGGCTTACCGCTTCATTTTCGCAGGCAAACATTTTGCCTGTCCGGCCAAAACCTGTCGCCACTTCATCAGCAATTAAGAGCACTTCATATTTTTTTGTAAGCTCACGGACTTTGGCCAAATATCCAGGCGGTGACATCAGCATACCGGCTGCTGCCTGTACCAGTGGTTCAATTACCAAGCCGGCAATCTCTTCATGATGCTCGGCAAGCAC
Source organism: Pelosinus sp. (assembly GCA_021372375.1). GTDB lineage: Bacteria > Bacillota > Negativicutes > Propionisporales > Propionisporaceae > JAJFUN01. Next base: position 6,253 of record JAJFUN010000174.1, read on the forward strand.
CTTTTCAAGCACCGCTATACATGGCATGCCGCAGGTATTTTGGTCACTGCCGAGCTGACAATGATAGCAAGATGGACTAGGAATATGTACCGGATCAAACAATAGCGGCTTAAATACACGGTGAAATAAGTCAATACCGCCTACACTAACCGTGCCCAAGGTATCACCATGATACGCCTGCTCTAAGGAAATAAATTTCTGTTTACCAGGCTTACCCTTATGCTGCCAGTACTGAAAAGCCATTTTTACTGCAACTTCGACCGCTGTTGAACCATCATCAGAAAAAAACACTTTTTCAAGACCATTTGGCGTTACTTCCACTAGCTCTTTAGCAAGTTCTGCCGCCGGAATGCTGGCCAGCCCCAGCATCGTGGTATGCGCGGCCTTACTAAGCTGCTCAATAATAGCTTCATCAATTTCTTTTTTACGATGACCATGAATGTTTACCCACAGTGAAGATACCCCGTCATAATACTCGTTGCCTTCTGTATCAATGAGCTTGATACCATTAGCTGCAGCAATAACCTTCTGCGGCTGATCATTCCAGTCTTTCATCTGCGTAAAAGGATGCCAGACATATTCTTTATCGAGTTGTTCAAGCCTATTCATTATTTTCTCCCTCTTTCATGATATCAATAATTTTATCGATTGCTAAATGTTTTTCCGCTAATCGGGCCAAGCAAAGCACATTCTCGTGATTTTGCTTACTGATTGCTATAGTTGGGAATCTCCCCAAAATAGGTAATTTTGTCAAGTGCTCAATATATTCTGCATTGCTTTCTTCTAAAACTGTGGCAGCTTCCGGCCACTGATTAATAACAATCCCCGCCAGTTTAATCCCCCGCTGCCTAGCGTATTCTACCGAAAGAACAGTATGATTGACTGTTCCTAAATTTGGCCTGGCCACCAAAATAGCTGGCAGCTTTAAATCAAGCGGCATATCAGCCGCCAAATAATCCTGCCAAATAGGCGCCACTAAACCGCCAACGCCTTCCACTAAGGTAAGTTCTGCTTTACCAATCATATTTCTACAGGCAGTAAGGAGCTCTGCTATATTGATTACAGCATTACTTTCCTGAGCAGCCACAGCCGGAGTAAGCGCCGGCTCAAGACAAAGCACATTTACCTCTTGCCGCCGTTTTTCGGCAAACCCTGCTGCCCACATCAAAAAGGATGCATCTTCTGAAAGTAGTCGTCCATCTGTACTTACAATACCGCCTGATGCCACCGGTTTTACAACCCCAACCTGCCGACCCCGCTCTTTGAGCGCAGCCGCAATCGCGCCGGTGATAAAAGTCTTGCCAACATCAGTATCTGTTCCTGTAACAAAAAGTCCTTTTCCCATAGTTACCGCCTCTTTATTCCAAGCCGTTTCAGAGCTTTTACTATTTTTTCAACTACGTTTTTCAGTTCCGCTTGCTCATGACCGGCACTCACAGCCAACCGCAGCCTGCTAGTACCTTTAGGTACGGTTGGCGGCCGAATGGCTGTAGCAAGAATGCCTGCTTCATCAAGCTCACAAGCAAGCTGCACCGCTTCTGCTGCTCGACCTGCCATTATAGGAATAATCGGCGTTATTCCATCTAATACTGGAACCCCTGCACATTTTAAATTTTCCCGCACATATTTAGCATTTTCGCCCAATTTATCTACCAGCCAAGGACAATTTTCCACTTCTTCCAAAGCCGCCAGCGCCGCTGCAATAGTAGCAGGCGCCAACGCAGTAGAAAATATAAAACTGCGCGCTCGATTCCTAATATAATCGATTAATTCCTGTGACCCAGCTACAAAGCCGCCTTCCGCGCCTAAGGCCTTGCTGAGCGTACCGATTTGCACTTGCACTTTGTCCTGTAAGCCAAAATATGCAGCCGTTCCTTTGCCGCCTGGTCCTATTACACCAGTAGCGTGTGCATCATCAACAATTACAATGGCACGGTACTCTTCAGCCATCTCCACAATACTCGTAAGCGGTGCTATATCACCGTCCATACTAAATACACCGTCTGTTACTACTATCCGCTTACCTTGGCAAGGCGTATTTTTTAATAACATACTAAGATGATTCATATCTGCATGGTGATAAACTTCAACCCGAACTTTGGCTAATCGACAGCCATCTATAATACTGGCATGATTTAGTTCATCACTAAAGATAACGTCATTAGCACCTGCCAATGCACTAATAACACCGACATTAGCCATATATCCCGTATTAAATACCAAGGCGGCCTGCTCACCTTTAAATTGCGCCAGTTTTTCTTCTAGCAGCGAAAATAAAGGATGTGTCCCTGTAGTAAGCCGAGCCCCCCCAGCCCCAGTGCCATATAGCGTTATAGCCTCAATAGCCGCTTTTTTCACCTTAGGATGCTGAGATAAATTTAAGTAATCATTAGAAGCTAGCAAAAGATACTTTTTCCCCGCATGCTGTACGTGAGTCGCATCAATAACCTGATAACTAACCGTCTGTCTATACAAAGTCTGCTTTTTTAATTCATCTACATAATCTGTCCATATTTGCATAGAAATGTCTCCTCAGCCTAAAGTTTCAACCAATACTGGCTGCTTTTGTAAAAATGTTATTAATTTATCTACATCTGTGTTTTCTTTGACAAAAAATACGCGACCGCCAACTTCACTGCCGTGCGCTTTTAAATGATTAAATCTTGTATATAATTTATTGGACGCAACATAACCGGCAGTATATTCAGGATCATCAGACCAGCATAATTCTGCAACAACGCCTGGAGCAGCTACTACTTTGGTAGCTAAAACCAACGCTTCTCTAATATGAATACCATGATACCCCTGCGCATTTAACCACTCACCAAATACCTGTTCATTACTACTATCCATTCTTGATACACGTATCCCCCGCTCACCTGTATGATCAAGTCTGGCACCGGTAGTAGCACATAAAATCATAGCGCCACGCATGCTTTGAGACAAGTCGGTTAACTTATGTATCCCGGCAAGCGCGGCGGCCGAAGTTACACCGGCCAAATCTAAGGCCTCTTGTGCCTGTTCAAGCCCTTCAGCCACATTATCAACATTCACATTTTTAATTGGCAGACACTCTAGCTTCTTGACATTTCCATCAGTAATTTGCTCAATTGCAAGATTAATAAAATCAGGTTCGCCGCGGCTATGCGATAAAGCTCGTTCTAGCATATCCTTCATGGTCTTGTCTATACACTTGCGCTGGACAATCCGTTCAGCGCCTGAAATATGTTTTCCGCCGTCTTCATGCGCCCCCCCCTGAGCTGCGCGCATTCTAATGCTGTATACCATTTTTCAGACACACCCCTTTCTGCACTTTTACTTTCTTTAATAAAATCATCATAGGCCAGGCCACAATCGAGGTAAAAATCATTCCAGGTACTGCCGCCACTACTAAAGGTATTGCCGCTTTCCCTACAATTGCCCCAAGCGCTGCTCTGGCAATACCCGAACCAACTGGTCCAGCCAATGTAATGATTAGCCATGATCTGCCGAAACCAAGCAGTACCAAACCTACAACAACACGAAATATCATGGCAATACCTATATTTAGGATTGTTTGCGTACCAAGTATTAACCCCACAGCACTAGATAATAACCCTGCAGTAATATACTTACTGAAGCCAAATACCGCACAGATTGCAACCGCAATGGGCGCCGATAACTGATACTCTGTACCGGGTATTAAACCAGGTAATTTAAATGCGGCTGTAATTGTAATAAACACCGCCAACATACTAACTTCTGTTAACCATCTCACTTTACTATGCATAGATTCACCTTGCTCCCTATAATTGTGGTCTTTACTTATTTTATCTTTGTTAACCATTATTAATATTAGGTTAACTATTGGCATTATACACCTTTCACCACTTGTTGTAAATAAGCGATGTTTTTACACTTTTCTCCTTTACACATTGATCGGCTTGCAGTATAATCTTGTTGTTAACTTATAAAGCAAAAAGGTTAACAATAGGATTGGAGGAGTGTCTATGAATCTTACATTACGCGAAATGATTCTAGTCGCTTTATTTGCGGCGCTTACGGCAATAGGAGCCTTTATTCAAATACCAACACCGATTGTCCCGTATACTTTGCAGTTTTTATTTTGCGCATATTCCGGGATTTTGCTGGGAGCAAAAAAGGGGTTATATTCTCAACTGCTGTATGTGGGCATAGGACTACTGGGCATACCCATTTTTGTTAATGGAGGCGGCCCCACCTATGTACTGCAGCCGACCTTCGGCTTTCTGCTTGGCTTTATATTATGCGCTTATGTAATTGGCAAAGCCACCGAAAAGTTTCAAGCAAGCTTATCTTTCGCTAAACTGCTGTCATCCATACTTTTGGGGCTGTTTATTGTCTACTTATTTGGTGTTTCTTATCTCTATGCCATTGTAAATCTATATCTGCACAAGGAAATGGCTATCATGCAAGCAATTGCTGTAGGTTTCACCCCCTATATCTTACCGGATATTATTTTGAGTATCATTATAGCGTATACAGCAACCAGAATTATCCCCATTCTCCGGCGCAGAGGACTTGTCACCTGAAAAAAAGTGGTGTCTCAATGAAAATTCCATTTGAGACACCACTTTTCTATTGCTTTATTGATATTATTATACCGAAAAATAAACAAATTTGCTACTTCTATTCATTCTTTCGCAAAGCTATTATGTCATTATGGTACTCTGTAGATAGGCTCTTGGCCGCTTGCAACTTATCACGAAGCGAGTTAAAGCTTCTCTCGTCTAATGTGTCTGCTTCTACGGCGGCAATATATTCATTTATTGTATCTATCGTATCCTCTGTTGCTTGAACCGCCTTTTTGTGAATCTCCTGTACTTTTTTGGTCTTTGGTTTATATTGTTTCTGTTTTTCCTTTATTGCGGCAAAGCTACTGGTGTACGTAGCTAATAATTGAGCTTCTTCACGTCTATTGTTAATTTCTTTAGACTGTTCCATAAGATCAGAACGGTAGTCTTCAAATTCTCTGCTTATACTGTTATCAAACTTTATATATTCCTCCAAATCGCTCTTTACCGAAGTCCCACAACCGGTACAAATAAATACTATTAAAAGAATAAATAATATCCACGATTTTCTCAATGCTTTTCACCTTTTCAAATACGTCCTAAAACGCTTATTTTTTTAATCTTCCTTGGCAATATATACATTTCCATATTTTTTTATTTAATTCCCTCAAAAAGTAAAATATTCCTGCTAATTCTAGTCAAATTATGTGATTATAACTAAAAAGCGTACCACGCTCAATGGCATGGCACGCTTTTTAGTATTAGAATCATTTGTGATGTGTCACCATTTCTTCCTTTTAGAATCCGGAATATCAACGTCATGATAAAATCTGTCCTTAATTAATTAGCCAATCAGCAAGCTTACAGCAGCCTCTTCTGGCAGCGGCTTACTAAAAATATAACCTTGAATATAGTCACAGCCAATAGTCGCTAATATTCTTCTCTGCGCTTCCGTTTCCACCCCTTCGGCGATTATGTATAATCCCAAAGTATGGCCTAAATCAATAATGGAGCCTACTAGCTTTAATTGCGTTTTATCATCACTAATTTTATCAATAAATGACTTATCAATCTTTAGAATATTAACTGGTAAATTTTTTAAATAAGTTAAAGACGAATAGCCTGTGCCAAAATCGTCTAAAGATAGTTTTACACCAAGTTCTCTCAATTGGCATAGTTTGCTTACACTCTCTTCCATGGCCTCAATCAACACACTCTCGGTAATTTCAAATTCTATCTGGTAGGGAAGTACACCTGCGTTTTCAATACTAGTCCGCACTTTGGCCACGAAATCCTCTGATCTGAGCTGTCTTGGCGATATATTTACAGCTACATATATATTTTTCCTGCCCAAATCAGTCAGCCGCCTGACGAACTTGCAGGCTTCCTCAATTACCCATTGACCAATTGGCAGAATAAGCCCGCTATGTTCCGCCAGCGGAATAAAACGAGTCGGCGACACAAAACCATGCTCAGCGCTATTCCAGCGGAGCAGTGCCTCAAAACCAATAATATCATCACCGTTTGCGGTAAACTGCGGTTGGTACTGTAAGGAAAATTCACTTCGTTCCAAGCCCCGCCGCAAACTATTTGTGAGCATCATCTTTTCAAAGCCTTCTTGACTCAATATAGGTTCATAAAAACGCCAACAGTTTTTACCTGCCTTCTTGGCAGCATACATAGCAATGTCGGCTTTTTTCATGAGTTCTTCAGCCCTATCGCCGTCCTCAGGATAAACCGCCACACCAACACTGGCCGACAAGGATAGACTTTCATCTGCTACTTTGTATTCCTGACAAAGAGCTTTGACGACATTATCAGCAATTTCAGCAGCCCAGCCACTATTATCGACTCCCGGCACAACAACAATGAATTCATCACCGCCTTGCCGCGACACAAAAGCCCCTTCTCCTGCCGCAGCAATAATCATCTTACCAGCCGCTATAATAACATCATCGCCACAGTAGTGTCCAAAATTATCATTTACCGATTTAAGATCATCAATATCAACAAATAAAACAATACCCGCTGCACATCCAGCGCGAACCTTTTCCATTTCAGACTCAAGATAACGGGATAAATTAGCGCGATTCGGTAGTCCTGTTACTTCGTCATAATAGGCAACTTTAAAAATTTGCTTTTGTATATTATCTCGTTCGAGCGCTACTGAAGCAAGGTCAGCAAATTGCCTCAGCGCATCCAAATCCTGTTTGGTTACTTGATGCACTTCATCCACCCAATTCACCGCCAGAATTCCATTAACCGCCGCTGCATTTTTTAAAGGAACCATAATGACAGTAGTTGCCGATGAACCAATCCAGGGACTACTAATACGCTGAGGATATACGCGATAATCTTCAATATAAAAAATCTCTTTCGTCGCATAAACATGGCCTTGCATCCCCTCCTGCGCTGGTTTTTCCTCTAATAACCGCGCTGGATCAATCCCTATACTATACCGAATACGATATTCTTTGCCATCATTTTCAAACAAACCGATATACCCGGATACTGCGCCTAAGAGCTCTACTGCATTATACAAGGTCGCTTTAAAAATATCCTCCGTCGCCCCTGCCCCAGAAGATTGCGTTAAAAGGCCTGTGATGGCTCTATACTGACGTTCACGCAATAACAGTTTTTCTTCTACTAATCGCCTAGTATGATTTTCCTCATGTAAAGTTTCATTTATCACGCGTAGTTCTTGATTTGCCGCGCCGAGCTCAACAGTCCGCGATTCAACTAATTCCTCCAGGTGTTCCCTATGCTCATGCAGTTCACTAACCATTTGATTAAAATTAGCCGCTAAAGCCCCTATTTCATTAGTAGATTTGACGGCAAGTTGTATTGTCAAATCACCATTTTTAACCCGATTGGTGGCATCCACCACCTCAAGCAGCGGTCTGGTTATTTTCCTTGAAAACAAAATCACCAAAAGCGCCGATAACAGAATTACGAACAAGCCTACAAGGATGGTCTTTATTGTTACATCTCCCATAAAGGCCATCACAGCACTTTTTCTTTGCACAACGATCAAGCTCCAAGGCTCGGAACTGCCTGGCAGCGGTATAGCCCGGTAAGCACAAATGTACTTCTCACCATTAAAATCCGTGTACTGTCCTACCCCAACTTCGCCTGCCATAACCTTGGTAATGATATTCTGCAAAGAAGCAGGAATTTCAAAGTAAGACTCCTCAATGATTTCATTATTATCGCGATTTTTTAGTGTATTACCCGACGAATCTCTAGCTAGCACCTGCTTTTTCAGCGTTTTATAATTATACACTTCGGCAACCTGCTTTTTATCAGGGTGCGCAATCACAGCACCTTCTCCATCTAATAGATAAGCATAACTGCCTGCGCCTAAATTGTATTTTTCGACCATTTCCTGCAATCTAGGTGTTTCAATATCCGCCATAAACACGCCGACCATTTTATTTTTAGAATAAATCCCATGTAAAATAGTATTGATAGGAAAATCAGTAGACACAGAATAATACGTCTTTGATATATATGGCCTTTGCTCTGCCATAAATTTTTTAAACCAAAAGCGTTCTGCCCGGTTGCCCAGCGGACCGCTTGACCTGGCAATTTGCATTCCATCAAGATTATTAATGGCCAAAAGTTGAAAAATCGGATATTGGCGAACAGCATCAACCAATATGCCTTGCTGTTTCTCTGGCTCTATCTGCATCAAATCGGGATAACTCGCCAGAATTCCACTAATGTTATACGCATTTTGCATAAACTGCGTTATATTAGAAGCCAAACTTTCGGCGAGCACCGAATTATTATATTGCATCTTCTTTTCATAATCTTCGGAAATCAATGTATAACTAATAAAAAGGGTCGCACATAGTGCAAATAAAATCAATAAACCTATAATCCATGTCAATTGTTTACGAAGCGAGGTAAACATAGCATCCACTCTTTCAGCATAATTTGGGAGGCACGTACTTTATAAGACTTTTATAGCCACTATTTATAATTAAAAATTCCCTAAAAAACATTAAATTCCTGCCATTTCAACAAAACTTCGACAGAAATTATACACTTGCGTTACTGTAAACAATCAAAAAAACCACCTGACAGGTGGTTTTTTTGATTGTTACTTAGCTGCCAGATTTCCATCAAGTACCGGGCCATACTTCGCCCGCCACCAGGAAATACTCTCAATGGCATCGATATAATCCCGCAAGGCCTTATCATCTATAGGCGGTGCAGCATTGCCGATTGGTTCCGGGACGAAATGACTTACCTCAGTCTTACCGATGTAATCATGGGTAATCCAAAAAGCATAGTTAACACCTTGCTTATTGCCACGCGTCAAGCTCGTCCCTAGTGAATAATAGGTAAAATCCTTCGGCGCAATCATTTCTAGTAATGTAGGCACAACATCAATCTGACTGCCGGCCGCATCCGGCGGCAGCATGCCCTTTTTGACGTTTTTACCAGTCACAATAAACGGTATGCCATAACGTTCATACATGGACGGCGACTTAGCTATATTGTAACGGTCGGCATGATCGCCGATGATGATAAACAAACTATCTGGATATTTAGCTTTAGCAGCATGAATAAAGTCGGCCTGCATCTTGTCAGCATACCAATAATGACCAAGCTGATTAACCAAGGCTTCATCCTTTTTCGCATCCTCAGGCAAAGCCTGGATTACACTATTTTTATCAAAGCCTTCTTGAGCCGTATCCACAGTGAACGGTGAATGATTGGACACGCTCAGAATAACGTTAAAACTTGGCTGATCCGGGCTTACACCATTAAGCACGGCTTCATAGAGATATTTATCATCACAGCCCCAAACGCTGCCTGGGGCTCCCTCGGCAAAATCAGCGCGGCTGTAAAAATGCTCATACCCCTGCGCTGTAGTAAAATCGCCGATGCGTTCCCATGTTGACGGACCAGCGTACCAAAAATTCGTTTTATAGCCAAGCTTTGCTAGCTGCGGTGCACTGGCCGTAGAATAGGGTGACGCATAAGCTTCCGGCATAGTGGTAAGATAAAGATTTGCATTGGCAAAGCCGGTGACGATTCCCGTCAAGGCCGACACGGTACTCGGACCATTAGGTAAAAAAGTACTACAATAATCACTGTCAGACTCGGCCATAATCCCTTTCATGCCATCGGCAATATGCAGATCTTTGTATTTTTCCAGCAAAGGCCAATTAGCATAGCTTGCGGAAACAATGATAAAGATTTGCTGGGGTTTGGTCACTAGCGGGCCGTGGGCCTTTTTCTGCAAATATTCATCAAGATTATCCACTGCCGCTTCTTTATGGGTAAGCTGAGCCGCTAAGGCACGAATCTGCTCTACATCAAAATCCATCCCACTGCAAGCCTCCAAGCGGCTATTAAGCCGATAGCCCCGCCAAACAGCCTGAACATCATCAAGAATGGCCTCATTCAAGAAAGAATCCTTGGTCACACCTGCATTTTCCCAATCTACTTCATTAGCCCAGCCCAGGCTTCCGCCAAATTGAGCCAGTGTCACACCAAAATAAAGGAGTACAAGAAATGCCGCCCGCCCAAACCATTTGGCCAGCGGGAAAGCAATTTTCAGCTGCAATGGCTGGCCAGCCAGCCATTGATTGAATAAGCGATAAAGCAAAAAGGCCAGTAAGAATGCCCCTGAGAGCCGTACAGGCAAATCGAATTCCTTGACCAGCGAAACGAGTAAAGCATAGACATCCTCATTGAGTGTATTGAACATAAGCTGATTAAAGCTCGAATGAAACTGCTGGTAATAAGGAAACCTTGCCACATATAAAATAGAAAGTACGACAATAGAGATACCATTAAACAGTTTGTATACAGCCATTTCACGGCGCGGCGAAAAAACATTCGCCAAAATACTGCCGCTGAAGGAAAACAAAGTCAGCCATCCAGCACTCTTACAGCTGATCCTAAGTCCTATCCACAGTGCTGTACCGATGTCGTATCCGCTAGCCATCGGGCTAATATACTGATGCATCCAGACAATAAAAAAAAGCCGAAACAGACAAAGCACTGCCCAGAAAAAAAGATATATCTTTATTTGCCGCCACATGAAGGCATAGAAATTAGACCAACTGACTAATCGCCCCAAAATCTGTTTCATTAAAAACGAGAATCTTTCTGAACTACTGAACCAGTCCGAAAAAGACTTCTCACCGCCTCCTTTAAAATTATATTTTTTGCTAACGACTCTCCTGGACGGTTCGTCCTTCTGCCGATTCAGTCCTAGCGTACTATTTGCAATTACTAATTCCCCAAAAAACGCAGAACTCCTGCCAAATCAATAAAATTTGACAAGAGTTCTACGTTAATTTAGGAGCACAAAGGATTACCTTTAATTCTCTATAAAAATATAGCGAGTTTCAGCATATTTACTTGCCAAATCGCTCATTTCTTTACCATATTCCGCACTAAGATATTTTGCATCCTGTTCTTTCTTATCAAATTCCGCAATTTTTTCTTTAGTAAGCGTGCCTGATTCTCTCAACTCGGCTAATTCTTGATATATGCTTAGTCTGAGAGAAAGTGCTCTTACCAGTTTATCATGTACATTTTTTAATTTTTGCGTTTTCGCTTTAAATTCTTGCTGCTTGTCATGCATTATCTTCATTTCTTCTATGTCCTGCTCTAGCATATTTGATAATTCTCTCTGATCAGCATGGCTAGCTTTGTATTTGCGTTCCAATTTATCTGTATTAACGCTGTGCGGGCGAAATGCCTTTATGTTCTTTTCAAAATTTAGGTATGTCGCTAAGTCTTGCTTAACTGGCTCTACATAAGCAAATTTATAAGTTAAGGTACCTAGCATCATTAATATTGTGCCTGTAACAAGTATAGTTAAAATATTTTTCATGCAATCGCCCCAATAGTACTTTTTATTGTTATCAAACTCTGAAGTGACATGGACTGTGCCTCATGTCCATATTAATCACTGCTAATGATTTCTGTGACTATTTCTCCCGCAACTTCAGCAACAGCTCCAACTACCTCTCCAGTAGCTTCCATAGCATTTCCTGCAGCATCGCTCATGAATTCAACGGCGGCAGTAACCACTCCTTCTGTATCCATAGTTGTAGAAAGCAGATTTGTTGCAGTTCCAGTAATCGTGTCGGGTTCTAAGTTACTTGCGGCGATATCTGCACCTGGTAATAAGCTTTCACTAGTTCCATCAGAGACTACCGCCCCTGCGAAGTCCCCATTTACAATAGAATTTGCAGTAATAACACCTGTTTTTGCGGCATCTACCGATTCAGCAGTTGAAGCCGTGAAACTTCTCGTACTTCCCGCACCGCCACCGCTTCCTCCTCCAAAGTTCGCGTTCAGACCATTACCACTACTTAAGCTGTCAGTAAAATTACCAATTGGAATATCACATTCCGGTTCGAACCGCCGTTTGTTTTTTCTTCTTCTGAAGTGTCTTTTTACAACAAACACGAAAATTACCGTAGCTAATATAATAGCTAGCCAAATTACAGTTAACCAATCCATATATAGCCCCCTAATACTCATATTTACACTATCAATAGGACAAAACAACCTGTCCCCTGAGCCAGCTAAACGAAAAGAAAAAGAACCTACTTGACTAATCTTATCCCCGTTCTTACAGTGACATTGTCCCTAGCCCTTACCAAGCGATTTCCCAAAAGTTTTATGTCAGCATTAGTCTACTATCTTATGGACATAATATCACTGGGCAAACTATAATTCTTATAGCGATAGTTCCTCACGAAAACAAAAAATATATCAGCACATTAAAATAGAGGTGAACGAATATGCATTATAACAATCGGGTTGTATGTCCAGTTTGCAACGCTAACAATTTTATGTTAAAATACCAAGCTACCTATGAATATTCCTATGCAATAGATGCAAATGCCCCTGGAGTTAATAATACCAAAGAGCTTCTTCCCTATATGTATGATAGACGAGAGCAAAAGGCTGCTAAGCAATATATAGAATGCAAGAGCTGCGGAACCTACTATCCCTGCTATTTTGATAAATGGACAGAAGGAATTACCTTCCAAATGATACAAGAGGCTATTAACTCAGCATATAAGCCACAACAGTAATTCTGCAAATTTTCCCCATTAATGTCTGCCCGTGGGACAGGCACCTCGTCCCACATAACATTAGTACCAATCTAGATTTTCTTTTTGTACCAGAAGGACAATCATCCTTTATTCATAAACCGTACCATTCGTAGCTATTTGTGTTACATACATTACTTCGCAAGACCCATCTCCACTATCCTCTCTGCTCAAACTGGATTGCCACCAATAGGATTCTCCGTTATATTTGAGATCTACTCTGACTAAATATCCATTTAATATAACCAACTGATCTACTTCTAATTTATATAAACCATTCAATATATTCTCCGTTGCCGGAATAATATGTGTATTTGCCGAATGCCTGGTAATATACTGTTTATCAAAAGGACTATTTTGATTGAATCGATAAAAATACCAACGATCGTGCTGTTCATACTTTATATATCGATTATAATCAGGTTCCGCCAAGCCGCCCCATGCTAAAGCCAAATCCATCGGCGATATTAGCGAATTCCAACCTGAAAAATATTCTCTTATTCCTACTATCCTTGCTGCGACATAATATCTCGCTAACGGAGTCACCTTGAAACTGGCCTCATCTACTTTAAATGTAAAAGGTTCTGCAGCTATGTTATTATCCTGAACGGGCTCTTGACTGGCATCTATTTCTTCGTTTTCAGCAAAGACATTACTATAACCAAGCTGGACATCGATAAATAGTAAAACAAATAGGCAAATTAACAGAAAACTGCTTATCTTCAAATGTCTTTTCCAATACATATTCAAAACGGCCCTCCTTCCTAAAGCCCCTCCCATATTTTCTCGTCATTTTGGAACTCATCGACAGAATATACACCCGTACTCCCGCTTTGGGGCAACATTATCGATATTCATCACCGCCTATCGGTTTCAGTATTACTCCCTCCGCAGAGCTCAGTAAGACGGGACTGTTTTAACACCCTTTCGTGACAATTTCGTACTGTCTCCCCTGACACTTATAACAATATTCTTAATAAAGCACAAGAATCCCTGCCAAATTATCAAAAATTTAACAGGGGTTCTCCTTTTTTCATCTCTAACGGCAAGACAGGGCAAATAGTCGACCTCATTGCCCTATCATCTGAAAAAAACTAAATCCTCATACCTGACCCGCCACTTAACCCTAATTCCGTCGGGGACTACCTCACCGGTAAAGTCCCCATTCACAATAGAATTCGCAGTAATAACATGTGTTTTTGCAGCACCTGCCGATTCAACAGTTGAATCCTTGAAACTTCTCGTACTTCCCGCACCGCCACCGCATCCTCCTCCAAAGTTCGCTTTCAGACCATTACCACTACTTAAGCTGTCAGTAAATTACCAATGGGAATATCAAATTCCGGTTCGAACCGCCGATTGTTTTTTCGTTTTCTGAAGTATCTATCTACAACAAACAAGAAAATTACCGTAGCTACTATAATAGCTAGCCAAATTACAGTTAACCAATCCATATACAGCCCCCTAATACTTATATCTGCCTGTCCCTCAGATTCACATTCTATTCAATATGATCTCCCCCAATTTCTGAGCCACCCCACTCAACAAGGGTAAATCCATTTCTTTTGAAACTAGGCAGCTTCTGTTCTAGCAGTTTCTGTACACTATCCAGTTGTTCGATCCCTGAAAATTCCATAAAGACTCGAATTGCTGTATCTGGAGCCGGGTTGGTTTCCAGTATAGAACTGCCATCGATATTGTCATTGACCCGGAAATAAACAAAGCAGCTGTTATACTTGCCCATCATCGGCAGCCAATAGACAATAAAATCGTTGATTTCATTTTCATTCATTCCAATCTTCATCAGTTTTTCCTGCAGAAATGGGACATAATTCTCCTTTTTAACATAGAAGCCAGACGTATATTGATAGTGTTCTTTTGAGAAAGAATACGCGCCTTCCCAAAATAGATACTTATACGCCCGCCCGTCTTTTAGGTTGTATAAATTTCCGTTTGGCTCTGCAACAACTGACCAGCCGTCCAGATAAAGTGGATATGTATTCAATAGCTTCCCTTTGAAGTGATGTACCACAGAAATTTCAGTTTTCTGTGAAGGATAAAGATAAATTGCCGGTTTTTTTAAAATCATTTCTCGCTGTAGGACAATCCTAAGCGGCCTCTCGTTAAATTCCTTTATTGCAATTGTTTTTGCCCCGTCCTGGGAAACAAACTCAACAAGCGAATACTTTTCCATATCACTAATTGTAAGGTCAATTGCAAAGCTTGATTCTTTCGCATCCAAAATTAGCTTTCCCTCATGGTCATCTTCATTTTGCAGCAAATACACCTGATAATCAGTACATTTTGCACTATCCTGGAATCCCCTGCCATTACTCAAAAAAACTTCTCCGCTGATTCTTTTGGTATCTCCCAGCATTGCTCCATTTTCCCCATT
The DNA here is from genome assembly GCA_021372375.1 of Pelosinus sp. GTDB lineage: Bacteria > Bacillota > Negativicutes > Propionisporales > Propionisporaceae > JAJFUN01. Next base: position 21,276 of record JAJFUN010000174.1, read on the forward strand.
GAAAATTCTTTTTTCAGCATGACAAACATCATTAACAGAAACTGCAAAAAAAATAACCAGTATACAAAACCAATAAACTGCTTTCTTCATCATCTTTCACTTCCTTGCTCAATAATAATTAATATTCCACTAAAAGGAAAAGCACGGGGACGGTTCTTCTACTTCCCCGAAAATTACCAGGACATATGAGGTTACATTCCTAAATTATATACTTTGTGAAAAATCAAAGAAGCAACAGAACCGTCCCTATGCTTCTTACGGCCCGCTACCTCGCTGTCTACGCTTAACCGCATGAGTTACCTCATACCGTCCAAGACTTGCTATGAATGGTTTGCTAAACCTTGTTCATTGGGATTCCCACCCACTATATGTTGCATCCTTTGCTTGGCGCACAGCCTGACCCTCCAGCTCCCCCCTGTCCCCTTGTTTCCCATGGTACTATATAATTTTCAAAAATTTATTGACATATACTCTAATGCGTTAGACGCAACCCTCGATTTATGTGGCCCACTTTTGGCTGCTGAAATCATCTCGGCAATTGATGGTTTTTTCAATTTCTCGCCTATCGTATCCGAAAAGGCTCCTATAATGAAATCAGGAATCGAATCCCCTAAAGGCAAAAAATTAAATGGAAGAGTCAAAGCACTTATCCCAATATATTTACCAATTAACCTTATTGGAGTCCTTGACTGTCTTACCTTAAATATTTTAATTGCTTCTTCTCTGTCACACTTCTTTTCCTTTTGAATACTTTCAAGTTCTTGTAAAATATGAGATACACTTTCCCAAGTTAAATAATCATTTGAATTATTAAACGAAATTTTATTTTCTTCAATCTTTGAATTACTTACCAAGCTACTTAGAATTTCACTATCTACTTCGCTAGGAATATTAATTCTAGCCCCTTCAGGATCATTAACGCTCGTTGCTATTGCTATATTATAACAATAGTTAACAAGCTTTCTTACTTTCTCAATTGTAACTTTATCATGCCTTTTTTCAGCTTCATTCAAAAAGTTATAGTATAATGACCTCTGATTAGAGAAAGTAGCTAATTTTAATTCATTCATCAAGCTTACTAAGTCTTTGTCTTCACAATTCTTTTGCAATCTAGAAATAATTTCACCTAAAGCTCCATCTAAACTTATAGTATAGTTTCCTCCCTTAATATAGCTTGAACTAGAGGCAATATTAATTTCTAAAATAAATCGAACTATATCGCTCAAATACTCAGCATGTTCAGGTAAGATATCATCATTCTTAAAGTTAAAACATCCTTTACTAAATGCCTCAATAATTTTTCTTTGAATTAATTTTCTGGTTTTGTTATTGTAATCGGACAAAAAAGGAATGGATGAGAAGTCATAAAATTGACTATCATCGTCTAATCCAATTTGCATTGATTTAATAAAATGATCTTGGACACTATCAGATTTCGGACTTAACGAAATTCGGATATTTCCATTTTTTATTAGCTTCAAAAAATGTTCTTTGTATTTACTTTGTGCTATTCTAATTATTATATTTGAATCAATTATCTGTGTCTGAGTAAGAGTAGGATGATAGCCCATAATCATTATATAAAATAATGAAATTTCAGCTTGAGTAGCATTATTACTAAGTGCATCAACATTATTATATTTTATAGATGTTCTTACAGTATCAAATTGGTCTGAAAACATATTTTTTCCCCCAATATAATCTTACATATAGCACTTAAAGTAAAACCATCACGTATTTTATTCTGCTGTATCAAGCTTTTAATGTCCTTTATTGTGAGCAATTGATAATCTTCAATTCCTTCATCTTTGCACAGTAATCCAACATCTTCAAGTTCACATAAAAACATATGCACCAAGCCTCCTGAAAGCCCAGAATCACTAATTACTGATCCTATATTCACAATTTTTTTCACATTTGCTCCAAGCTCCTCAAATATCTCCTTTCTTGCATTTTCCTCTATAGACAAGTTCTGCTCAGAGAATCCTCTTGGAAACTCCAGCTCAAACTCTCGTGTTCCATGTCTAAATTGCCGCAATAAAACTAGCTTATCTTTATATACTGGTATAATTAAAACTCCATTATACTTATTTTTGTTAATAATTCTAGTATACGTTTGTTTCTTTCCAGAAAGATCTTCTACCAAATCTACAATAACAGCAAAATATTTATTTTCATACACAACTCCAACCTTATCTTTTGTTTCCAAAATGTAATTCTCTATTTCATCTTTTTCCATAATAATCTTGATATATCTATTTGAAACAAAATAATTAGGAAATTCTGATATGTATCTAAAATACTTAGCAATACTATCCATATTTTCTCCTTTTAGAAGGGACAGGTTCAATGTCCCGGAAATATTTTTCCATTTGAATATCTTTGCGCTTTTGTCTGCCCGGGATCGAGTAGCCGGGGCATCACTGCCCCAAGCCCTCACAGAACCGGACGTGCCCAATTAAGGCATCCGGCTCTTCACTTTATCATTCACATAATGTAGCTTTTCCCTATTCCTAGTTCAAAAATATTAACAAAGGTA
>JAJFUN010000177.1 GCA_021372375.1 Pelosinus sp.
TAAAGGCCGCTGTAGCCAACATGAACACCCTGCAGCAGCTGGTAGATCAGTTTATCCCGATCGGTACCGTAAACACATCCCTTGTTTTATCTTCACCGGTAATAAACCGCATCATACTGCCGGAATCCCATAAATAAAAAATGCAAGAATCACTAATTTTGTGATTCTTGCATTTTTTTCGGTAGAAAGAAATATTGCAACTTATTTATTTTGCAAAAAATCCACGATTGCCTTGGCTGACGGCGGACATCCGCCAACATGTTTCATAAAGCTTTTGGTACAGTTTCCTATGCCAATTCCATCCTTTGCCTGTCCGCAAAAGCCTTGCCCGATATAAATTTTTTCCCGGACCAGGCTACCGTTTTCACTTAGTCTTTGCAGCGCATGAATTAAACTGCCGTAACAGGCTGAGCAGGCCTTGTCCTCAACTACATTCCGGGCCAGGCTTTTGGCCCTGCCGCTTGCTTTAAAACAGCCGCCGTTTTTCTCCTTTGTATTATATTCCCTGATATTGGCTACCGCCAGATTGGTTGAACCAACGCCCATTTTCTCAGCAATGCCGATATACTTGATATCATCTGGCGAATACCCCAAAAGCGATGCCCCGTAGGTATCGATAAGCACCGGATCAAAGCCGGCAATAAGCCGGTCCATTCTGACAGGATTGCCGCCTTCTTCAAACGTAAGATCGCCGCACATGGCATCAACTATAATAAGCTGCACAGGCAAGGCTTTTGCTAAATAACCAATCGGTTTATGAAGGCCCAAGCTGTGAAACCGTCTTTTTTCGCCATCAGGGATGCACCCTTTAAGATTTTTCAGCGCGCAGGTCACAGCTGTCTGACAGTGCGCCTTGAGTACCGGCAGATTTATTAAAAAGTCCACTTCCAAAGGCTTTTGGCAAACCTTCAATTTAAGATCCCCTACCTGCCGTTCTATATATGTATCATCTTTCAAATCATACAGTGGCACATTATACTTTTTCGACAGTTCATCATAGCCACATACCTTAAAAGCTCTTTTGGTATTATCGCCAACCCAAGAGCCTTCCATAATCGCAAGATTATTAAAACCGTTAGCCTTAAAATACTCTATAATTCCCTCTACTAACTCAGGCGATGTCGTGGCTCCCTCTGAGGCCTTTTTGGCTACTACCAGATTAGGTTTTAGACCGATGCGCATAGCTGGCGTTATTTGTTGTTTAATATTTAATTCCTCTAAAAGCCGATATACCATCTGACGAGCATTCGTTCCATATGTTACATAAATTTCGCTCTTACCCACTAAAGCTCACCTCTATATGGTATTATCCTTGTGTTTTATTCATACGTCAATACCATAAACTGAGGGCAATAACTATTTTCCTAAAACCCTGCCCCCATCATTTTTGTCATTTCAATAACTGTCCAATCTTTACTAAACGGCACATTCTGGCCGCCGCCTCCTCTAACAGCACTTTGGCGTTTTTTATGCACTCATCAAGCGCCATAGGCTGCGGCACAATACTCATTAGACCGCTGATACCTTTACCCAGCACCTCTTCACTACCTTCGCCAAGTCCGCCTGACAAGCAAATAACCGGCACACCAAAAGCCTTGGCCACTTTTGCTACCCCAACAGGGGCTTTTCCCTGCGCGGTCTGAAAATCTGTATTGCCTTCGCCGGTTATGACCAAGCTGGCATCTTTTACTTTTGCCGAAAATCCGGCTGCCTCCAGCACGATCTCGATCCCCGGCTTTAGCTTTGCAGGTGTAAAAAATAATAATCCTGCGCCAAGGCCGCCGGCCGCTCCGGCTCCGGGAAAGCTGGCTACATCTTGCCCCGTTGCCGCTTTGGCAATTTTAGCATAGTGGGCGAGCGCCTGATCAAGCTCTGCTACCATTTGCGGCGTTGCCCCTTTTTGCGGTCCATATACCTTTGATGAGCCAAAGGGACCGCATAGCGGATTTTCCACATCACAGGCAGCCGTAATGGTACATTCTTTAATTCTTGGATCAAAGCCGTTCAAATCTAAACAGGCCAAATTCTTTAAGGCTATGCCGCCATTAGGAAGTTCCTGATTATCTTTATCAAAAAACTTGGCGCCAAGGGCTCTCGCCATCCCGGCCCCGCCGTCATTGGTCGCGCTGCCGCCAAGGCCAATAATAATGTTTCGTATTCCCTTATCAAGTGCTGCTTTAATAAGCTCTCCAGTTCCATAGGTTGTCGCCCTTAAAGGATCGCGCTTGCCGTATGGTACAAGCGGAAGGCCTGAAGCTGCAGCCATCTCAATGACTGCAGTCTTTTGATCGCCCAGTATTCCCCAAGCTGCTTCTACGCTATCTCCCAGCGGCCCTAAAACCTTCTCGGTAACAATTTGTCCGCCTGTCGCATTTACTAAAGCTTCTACCGTTCCCTCCCCGCCATCAGCAATCGGAACCTTGACAACTTGAGCCTTAGGATATACCGATAAAATCCCCTGCTCCATCGCATCAGCCACTTGAGTAGCTGATAAACTACCCTTAAACGAATCTGGGGCTACCACAATTTTCATGTATAATTCCTCCTTTATTTATCTCCTGTTATAACAAACCCTCTTATAAAGTATAAGAGGGTTATTGTTTTGAAAATTAGTATAGGGGGAATTGCCCCCGTTTTTTTAATTTATATTGCGCTCATATAATTCCCGTAAGCCTTCTAACGTAAGGAACGGCTCAACCACATCAATGGTATTGGATTCCTTGGCAATAAGATTAGCCAAGCCTCCGGTAGCTACCACTTTGGCATCTGTACCCATTTCTGCCTTGATACGGCGCACCAATTCATCCACCTGTCCCACAAAACCGAAGATAATGCCTGACTGCATACTGCTGACCGTATTGCGGCAAATCACCGTTTTGGGACGCACTAATTCAATTCGTGGCAGTTTTGCGGCCCGCTGAAATAATGCTTCAGTTGAAATACCAATGCCCGGCGCTATTGCCCCACCCAAATAATCGCCATTTTGGGCAATTACACAAAAGGTGGTAGCAGTACCAAAGTCAACAACAATAAGCGGTCCCCCGTGTTTTACATGAGCCCCCACTGCATTAACGATTCTGTCTGCGCCGACTTCCCGGGGATTTTCATATTTTATACAAATTCCTGTTTTAATGCCAGGCCCGACAACTAATGGCTCCACATTAAAAAAACGTTTGCACATATTCGTAATCGGTACAATGAGCGGCGGCACAACTGAAGAAATAATAATGGCCGAAACATCCTGCATACTGCGGCCGCTGTACTGTAGCAAATTGTTGATCAGCATGCCATACTCATCACCGGTTTTTTGCCGGTCTGTCGACATGCGCCAATGATACAGCAATTTTTTCCTATCATATAGTCCTAAAACAATATTGGTGTTGCCGATATCAAATACTAAAAGCATAATTACCCCCTATTAACTACGAATCCGGCCATTTCAGCCTCAGTACTGCTCTCATACTTTTGACATTCATAGGCAAAATTCCTGCTTTGCTGCCTAAATTGTACGAATCGAAATATCACCTGCAACCACTCGCTCTATTTTATCAGCTACCTGCACTAATAAAGCCCCATCTTCGGCAATATCCAGCGCTTTCCCCACATAAGATTCATTGGCTCCTATTACCGATACCTCTTTACCTAATGTCGCCGAGTAGCTGCGCCACTCAGTTAAAACTTCGCCAAATCCCTGCTGCAGCACTGCTTGATAGCTTTTCTCCAATTCTTCTAAAACAGCACAGACCAGTTCGAGGCGCGAAACACTCTCACCGGCGGCGACGGCAAGAGAAGTCGCAATGCTCTTAATTTCGCTGGGAAAATCCTCTGCCGCAATATTTACATTAATGCCAATACCAATTACGATATAATTTACGGCATCGACTTCAGCATTGAGTTCAGTTAGAATGCCTACCAGCTTTTTACCTTGATACAATATGTCATTGGGCCACTTAATGCCACACTTTATGCCGGTCACCCGTAAAATCGCCTTATATACTGCCACCGCAGCCATCAAAGTGCACTTGGAAATTTCATAGGGGCTAAGTGCCGGACGTAAGACCACTGAAAGCCAAATTCCTTGGCCAGGCGGTGAAAACCAGCCACGTGATATTCTCCCCCGACCGTTTTCCTGCTCTTCTGCTAGTACCACCGTACCCTCCTGGCAGCCACTTTCAGCCAGTTTCTTGGCTTCAGTATTTGTTGAAGTTACTTTAGAAAAATAATGAATCTTCTTCCCGAGTGTACTTGCATTAAGCCGGCTATATATTTCTTCCGGCAATAGCTTGTCCGGCGCCTGCTGCAAAGAGTAGCCACATCTTGGATGGGCTTCAATCTGATAGCCGGCTTCTTTTAAAGCGCGTATATGCTTCCATACCGCCGTGCGCGATATGGCGAGTTTTTCAGAAATAGCCTCACCTGATAAATAACCATCTTCATTTTGCCGTAAGAGCTGCAAAATGCGTGCCCGCATAGTCACTCCTCCTTACTTCTAGTCAACAATATGTTATCACCAGGTTTACTATGCGTCAAGCAAACTTAGCTCCATGCACCTCTTTCGCCAGCGTATGGCAGATTTTATTTGCTTCATCCACGACAATTACTGTAGGCTGCCACGTTTTGGCTTCGATATCAGAAACCATAACATATGTCATAATAATAACCCTATCACCGACCTGGGCAAGTCTTGCCGCCGCACCATTAAGGCAAATCACGCCGCTGCCGCGCGGCCCGGGGATAGCGTATGTTTCAAAACGCTCGCCATTATTAATATTGACAACCTGTACCTTTTCATTGACATAGATATCAGCAGCCTCTAACAGTTCCTCATCAATGGTAATGCTGCCCACATAATTAAGGCAGGCTTCGGTAACTACCGCCCGATGTATTTTCGATTTAAACACATTTCTAAGCATGCTAATTCCTCCTCTAATAAAATAAAAAATCCTCCCCGCAAACAGGAAGGATGCCATTTATATGCTAAACACACCCCGTCCCAGTCCATTTCGGCTCTAAGCGGCTCAATTTAACGAAGACTCTCCTTCCCGCGGTACGATTCCCGAAAGATATCGCCCATAATGCTGACGGAAGGACTCTCTTGGATAAATTTCATTTTTATGATACCATGATTTATAAGGAAAACGCAATAAGGAGATAATTATGAACATAAAAATTTTGATAGCTGATGATGAACCAAGCATTTGTGAAGTCGTACAGCTTTACTTAGAAAAAGAAGGTTTTACGGTTTTTACCGCCGCAGACGGTGAAGCAGCGCTAAACATCGAAGCCGACAAACGCCCGGACCTTTTGCTCTTAGATGTCATGCTGCCTAAAATGTCAGGCTGGGATATCTGCCGCTCGATTGAGCGGCAGGTGCCTGTCATTTTTCTGACCGCCAAAAGCACCGAGAATGATAAAATGACCGGTTTTACCTTAGGCGCCGATGACTATATTACCAAACCCTTTAGTCCGCGCGAACTCGTAGCACGTGTTAAAGCGGTACTGCGCCGCAGCGGCTTACTGCAGTCAGGTCAGGCCATTACCTTTCCTGGTCTTGTCATTAGCCCGGCTGCACAGTCAGTTGAGCTTGACGGGCAATTAGTAGCCTTGTCGCCCAAAGAATATGAGCTTATTTTTTTCCTGGCTCGCCATCCGCGCACTGCCTTTAGCCGCGAACAGCTGCTGACTAATATCTGGGGCTATGATTTTGAGGGCGATGACCGCACAGTAGATGCTACGATAAAAAGGATCAGGCAAAAAATTAATAACCAAAACTACACCTATATCCATACCGTCTGGGGTATCGGCTATAAATTTGAAGCGGTGAAAGCATGAAATTAAAATCCATCTTTTCTAAGCTATTATTGTCGCATATTATTGTATTTTTGGTGAGCACCATTGCTTTAGGCCTAGTCCTTTCCTACCTGGTGCGCAATCATATTGTGGAAACAAAGCGGCAGGAACTTTTTCAAAAAGGCCAGGCCATTATTTCCTTAATTGAGCTGCCGCTTAATACCAAGCAGCTTCCTAACCCGAGTATTATGCAGGTTATGGGAGAACTCGCGGGAGCACATATTTGGCTGACTGATCAGGAAGGCAATGTTTTGGCAGGCCAGGTACCAGATCGCTGGTCCCGCAAATTTTACGCAGAAAATATAGAGCAAATGAATTTACTGTTTAATGGAGAGCCACAATCTTGGATATACAAAAGCCGTCGCCACACCGACCCTTCTGTTATTGTGGCCTTACCTGTAACCACTGTCCCTATTCCTGTTGCCATATTTCTCTCTGATCCGATTGTCGGTATTAATCAAACTACCGACGCCCTCGAAAATTTGCTCATCTATTCCCTTATGTTAGGCTTTTTAACAGCAGCCATTTTAGGTCTAATTACTTCCCGCAACCTTACCCGGCCTATTGCCAGCATCAGCCGTGCTGCTGCCGATTTTGCTAAAGGCAATTTTCTCAGCCGTACAACCGTGACCGCAAATGATGAACTTGGTCAGCTTGGCCGAACTTTTAATAATATGGCAGATTCCCTGGCGTATGTTGAACAAAACCGCCGTGACTTCCTGGCAAACGTCTCACATGAACTAAAAACCCCTGTAGCTTCCATCCAGGCACTAGCTGAAGCCATTCAGGACGGTCTGGCCACTAAACCCGGCCAACAAGATCGGTACTTAAGCACCATTGTCGGCGAAACTCACCGCATTGGCCGTTTAATCAGCGATCTTTTGGATTTAGCCCAGCTGGAAGCCGGAGAATTATCTATTCAAGAGGAAAAAGTAAACCTCAAGGACCTACTCATGCTAGAGTATGATAAACACACCGCCTTACTAGCTGAGAAAAAACTGACCATTAACTTTGCTGTGCCAGACAATATGCCGCTAATTCTAGCTGACACCGATAGACTGACGCAGGTTCTTGATAATCTTTTGACAAATGCCATCCGCCACAGCCTTCCCGAATCGGCAATTGGCATTGAAGTAGATAACACCATGCCCTTTACAGTAGCTGTCAGTATAAGCAATCAAGGTGCAGGCATTGCTTCTGAGGATCTCCCCTATATCTGGGACAGATTTTATCGTGCTGACAAATCAAGAACCCGTGCCGCCGGCGGCGCCGGTTTAGGCCTTGCCATAACCCGCAAACTTGTCCAGGCCATGAACGGCGATATTACGGTAAAAAGTATTCCGGACAAACGCACCACCTTTACTTTTACTTTACCTGTTATACCAGAATAAATAATCTTTTATTTGTCATAATTTTGTCATACCTCTTTCTTATAATTACCTCAAGAGCTGAATACAGCTAACAAAATGGAGGGATGTATAATGAAACTGAGTTTTTCCAAAAAGACCCTAGCTGTTGCCATTGTCGGTGCAGTTATTACACTGGGTACAGCCATTCCCACTTTAGTCCAGGCAGCTGATAACAGCAATGACCGTCCTGGTTTTCATCAAAGACAAAAAATGTCCCCTGAGCAAATGACGGCAAAAATGTCCGCCCGTCTTGGCATCAGCCAGGAAGATTTTGCAAAATATCAAGCAAACGGCCTAAATCCCAGAGATATCGGCCACGCTGCCTTTTTAGCAAAGGTCAGCGGTAAAACAATCGATGAAGTCATTAGCCTAAAGACAACAGATAATACCTGGAAAGATGTAATGAGTACATTAGGCATTACCAAAGAACAAATTAAAAGCGCCCGTCAAAATATGACGGCTGACCGTATTACCGCCAAAACAGGTGCGGATAAAGCTGTTGTTTTAGACCTCTTGAGTCAGGGTTACCATGGCAAAGATATTATGATGGCCTCTCAGCTTGCTAAAAATACCGATAAACCAATTAATGAAATTTTGGCTATGAAAAAAATCAACAATTCCTGGCGTGAAGTCGCTTCAGACCTTGGCGTAAGTCCGGAAAGCATGAAAGATTTCAAAGGAATGCATCATAGACATATGGAGTAAAAACAAGGGGCTATCGTATTGCAATATTGTTGCTAATACGATAGCCCTGTTTAGCTCTAATCCCCATCTAAAAGAACTCCCTCCGGCGCCTTGCGCCACCTCCCTCAGGGATGGAGGCTCTTAATTAGTCCGTATAAAAAATGCAGCTGCAAATTGCAGCTGCATTTTTTTATTTTTTGGTATAATTATAAACTACCTTGGGAGCAGTTTCATTAGTTGACTGCTCTGTCTTAACTTCAACAGGAGCAGCTTCAGCGGCTGGAGGCTGACCCTCTTTATCTTTGCTTTTAGCCGAAAGCGTGCCTGTTTGCAAAAGCTCGTCAAGTTGAGTACCCTCTAAGGTTTCATATTCGATTAATGCTTTCGCAATTAAATGAAGTTTATCAATGTTTGTCTTTAACATATCCTCGGTTTTAGTATACGCATCTTCAATCAGACGGCGTACTTCTTTATCAATCGAGTAGGCAACTTCTTCACTATAGTTGCGGTCGCGCGAAATATCACGACCAAGAAATACCTGTTCCTGGCGGCGTCCGAAAGTAATCGGTCCCAGCACATCGCTCATACCAAACTCACAGATCATTTTGCGCACCAAATCTGTCGCCCGCTCCAAATCATTTTGCGCACCTGTACTAATTTCGCCTAGTATCACCGCTTCGGCTACTCGGCCGCCTAAAAATGTTTTGATCTGATCTAAGAGCTCTGATTTCGTAGCATAATACCGATCTTCCTTCGGCAGCATCAAAGTATAGCCGCCGGCACGCCCGCGAGGAATAATTGATACCTTATGCACCGGATCCGTATGAGTGAGGAGCATCCCTACAAGTGCATGACCTGCTTCATGATATGCAGTCAGTTTCTTTTCCTTATCGCTGATAACCTTGCTCTTACGTTCTGGACCTGCTACCACACGTTCAATGGCTTCTTCGAGTTCATCCATCTCTACCCGTTTTTTATTGCGTCTGGCTGAAAGCAGCGCTGCCTCGTTAACCAGATTACTTAAATCAGCACCGGTAAAACCTGGTGTACGTCTGGCCAGCACATCAAGACTGGCATCTTTGTCAATGGGTTTTCCTTTGGTATGTACCTTCAAAATCTCCTTACGGCCTCTAACATCAGGTTTATCAACAACTACCTGTCTATCAAACCGGCCTGGGCGGAGAAGCGCCGGATCCAAAATATCTGGACGATTGGTAGCTGCAATAATAATAATGCCTTCGTTAACGCCAAAACCATCCATCTCAACTAACAGCTGATTTAGGGTTTGCTCGCGTTCATCATGTCCGCCGCCGAGCCCCGCCCCGCGCTGACGGCCAACAGCATCTATTTCATCAATAAACACAATACAAGGAGCATTTTTCTTGGCTTGTTCAAATAAGTCCCGCACCCTTGATGCACCTACACCAACAAACATTTCCACAAAGTCTGAACCGCTGATGCTAAAGAAAGGTACTCCGGCTTCGCCGGCAACCGCTCTGGCAAGAAGTGTTTTACCTGTTCCCGGAGGTCCAAATAAAAGTACGCCTTTAGGAATGCGGGCGCCCAAATCATTAAACTTCTTAGGGTGTTTCAAGAATTCTACCACTTCTTCTAATTCCTGCTTGGATTCATCAGCGCCAGCCACATCAGCAAAGGTTACCTTAGTTTTATCTTCATTATGCAGCTTGGCTCTGCTTTTGCCAAAACTCATAACCCGGCTGCCGCCGCCCTGCGTCTGCTGCATAATAAAAAACCACACGCCAATTAAGAGCAGCATCGGCAAAATCGAAGAGAAGATTGTTGTCCACCAAGGAGGCTGCTGCGGCAGTTCAGCCTTAATATCAACCGCTTTCTCCCTCAAGGTGGTAATTAAGGTGGGATCATTAGGAGCCACAGTAGTAAACTCCTGTCCATCCTTCAATTTACCGCGAATCTCCTTCTCGTTTATCGTCACGCTATTTACCTTTTGCTCATCCACCAAACGCATAAACTCTGTGTAATTCTTTTCCTGTTTGGTATTTGTTCGTGTCGAATAGTAATCAATTATAGAAATCGCGATAATAATAATTAACAAATAAAAACTTACATTTCGAAAAAATTTGTTCAACAGGTAACCCTCCTCTCACTGGAGACCCTCTACGGTAACATCCAGCGATGTCTACATGCCTCCATGGTAATATATTATACCATTAATATAATTATTTAACAATTATTTTTACCAGCTAAGACAGTATAACATGTAGGGCTACTATACTGTCAAATGTTTCGCAGTTTACCTAAACATTACTCATATACCGTCGGTTTCAACACCCCAATAAACGGAAGATTGCGATAGCGTTCATTATAATCAAGACCATAGCCAATTACAAAATAATCAGGTACATCATAACCGTTGTAATCAATGTGCACATCTACCTTACGGCGTTCAGGCTTATTTAAGAGCGTACATAATTTTATACTGGCGGGATTACGCGATTTTAGGTTTTCGAGCAAATATTTAAGTGTCAAACCTGAGTCAATAATATCTTCTACAACAAGTACATGCTTATCTTTGATATCTTCATCCAAATCCTTTAAGATACGTACCACGCCGCTGGAATTTGTCCCCACATAACTTGATACAGCCATAAAGTCAAGCGCGACCGGAACCTTTACTGCGCGTGCGAGATCCCCCATAAAGAGCACCGCCCCCCGGAGTACGCCAATCATCAAAATTTCTTTGCCGGCATAATCCTTAGTAATCTCTGCCCCCATTTCGCTAATCCGCTTTTTCAACTGCTCTTCACTAAATAAAACTCTTTCTACATCATCAATCATATTATAAGCTGTCATCTTTATTTCTAATCCTCCCAAGAAAAATATTATAAAAAAAAGCTGTTTTCTTAATTCTCCTCCTGCAAAATAGTAATCTGCAAAAAATGCTGTGTCGCGTTGGTAGTCTTGCCATGTTCAGCCTGCCGAAAACCGCCAAGCCAAATAATTTCTTGGGCATCAGCAAAAATCAGTGTCTCCGCCCGCACCTCACGCGTTACTTTAGCGTCAATAAAAAAATCCTTAATCTTTTTAGTACCTGCCAGGCCAAGCGGCTGAAAACGATCTCCAGCCAGCCTAGTTCTAACAATTATAGGCTTAGCGAGCGCCGCCCAGTCAAAAACTGCTGTCTTGGCGTCGCTGCTCTCAGGCCTTACGTCAGAGAGCACGGCCTTGACAAAGCTTCCATTCGGCAGCCGGGTAATCCCCGGCACAATCAGGGTAACCCCCGGCGGCTGAATTGCTCTGGCAATCTTTCTCCCAGCTATTGCGACAAACACACGCCCATATTCTTTGCGAACAATACACCGGCCTGGCAGTTCAATAATACTGCCAGTTTCTCCTGAAAGGCTCAATTTTATCAGTTTTTCCACATGAGCAAAGGTTATTCCTTTTAAATGCCCCAGTTTTTTTTGAATTATTTGGCGAAATAATTCTCGCTGCAGCGCGATATGGAGGCGAGATAATGCGGCTGTCTCAATTACCAATTGCCCTGATTCCTCCAAAACAAACTGCCGAAAAGAGCTTTCCGCCAGTTCCCGAATTAAAGCATGCTCAGCCCCAATAATTTCGGCACTGCGGCACAGCGCCTCGCTAATCGCCTGATTATATTCTCGCTTTAAGAGCGGCAGCAGTTTTAAGCGAAGATCATTACGTAAATACTCTGTCGCCAAATTGGTGCTGTCAAGGCGCGGCTGCCACTTATTTTTTGCACAGTACTCTTCAATTTCACTGCGGCTAACCACCAAAAACGGCCTGATAATATCACTGTTTCTGGCTTTCATGCCGCCTAGTCCTTCACTGCCTGAGCCGCGTAAAAGATGCATCAGCACAGTTTCCGCCTGATCATCGCGATGATGTCCTGTAGCAATCAAAGCGCCGCCTAGTTTCTTGGCAACACTCCGTAAATACCCATACCGCACTTCCCTGGCTGCTTCTTCGGCTGATAAACCGCTTTCTTTACTATAGTGCGGCACATCAATCGCAGTCTGATAGCACGAAAGTTTTAGCTGACGGCAAAAGTCTGCAACAAATCTCGCATCTTCTGCCGATTCTACGCCGCGAAACATGTGATCTACATGGCCGACAGCCAAAGTAAATTTATATTCCTGCTGCAGCTGACTTAAAATATGTACCAAGGCCAAAGAATCCGGTCCCCCGGAACAGGCTGCCAGAACAGTGCTGCCAGGTGGTATTAATTTGTGTTTATCAATCCATGCTTTTACTTTTTTTATCATATCCATATTCTCTCAACATTCTTAACCAACACTTACTATAACATAACTTTCCATTTCGCAAAAGGCTATTCTTTATTATTCTGCTGATCCATAACAAGCCGTAAAACAGTTGATGACACAAAAACGCCAAAAGCAATTGCACTGCCAATAAGCGCAGCCCGCACTCCCATTGCCGCGCCTTCGATATACCGCCCTTCTACCAAAAGGCGCACGGTATTATATGTTTCACCGCCTGGTACAAAGGGTATAAAGCCAGGAATCATAAACAATGTTGCCGGCTTTTTTAAAAAACGCGCCAAAAATTCGGCCGCGAGACCAATGACGATACTGCCCACAAACACAGCAAGAACCATGCTTTGGCTAATAGAGAGCACACCATACATCATCAGCCATGCCGCCACACCGACAAGTCCGCCATAAAACAAGAGGCCCTTTGGCATACGCAGCAAAACACCAAACGAGGCTGACATGAAAAATACCGCTATAATTTTAAACGCCAGCATAAATACCCCCTACTTATAAAACAGCCCGCCAGCTGCTAATATAATAAGAACTCCCATAGTAATAGCGGCAGCACTGCAGGCTGTTTCCAGCATGCGTGACGCACTGCTTAATAAATCTCCGCCAATCAGGTCACGAATGGCATTGGTTATGGCTACCCCCGGCACGAGCGGCATAACGCCGCCGATAATTACCATATCACGGCCCATGTGCGGAAAAACAGCATGTAAAGTCACCCCCACCAAAGCCACCGTCATCCCGCCTAAAAATTCAAAAATGAACTGCACACCATGCCTTCTAGATACAATATGCGCCACATACCGGACAGCAAACGCCGCTAAAAAAGCCCCCATATCTTCTGCTATGCTTGCCTCCATTACTACTGTTGTTGTAGCTGCGACAAGTCCGGAAGCAATCATGGACGGCAGCAGAGAAAAACCGGTACGCTCACGGGAAATTCGGTTTAAGAGCGCCTCTGCAGAAGAAAACTCGGCCCGTCCGTCTACTAAACGGCGTGACAATTCGTTGACTTTGGCAATCCGATCCAAATTGGTGGTTCGCTCACGAATACGTCGCATAGCAGTACGAGCTTCGCCCTTTTCATTAAAAACACTCAAAAATACTCCTGTCGGAATAACAAAACTCTGTACCTGTATAGCGCCGCCTGCCCGGGCAATATGTTCCATAGTCTCTTCCACCCGTTTGGTCTCACCGCCGTTTTTCAGCAGGATTTCTCCGGCCAGCACCGCCAAGGAAAGAGCTTTGTCCAGCGACCCCTGCAATTATACCACCGCCTTATTTGACTAACTGTTTAACTTTTCGCTTAATTACTTATAATATCCTGCTGCTTATATACTATTATTCGACGTAAAAGGTAAATAAAACGCAATGCGTTTTTAAAACAATAAGAAAGTAAGTAACATTTCGACTAATTACAGAACGGCGAACAATAGATTAACATTTCGAAATGTTATACTTTCTTATATTGTAAAAAAAAACCTGTCGTGAGGGAAATCTACACGACAGAGGAGAAACTCAGTTATATTTTTGTTCTACCTTGATACATAGTACGGTCATATCATCCTGCCCTTTGCCGCCTGATGCCTTTTGGGCTTCGGCTAGAATTCTATCGGCAATATCCTGAGGATGACATTCCGGCAAACACCTAAGAATATTACACAGCCACAGGTCTTTATCAACACTGATAGGCGGGGCATCAACAATACCATCACTTACCATAACAATAATATCACCCGGCGCAAACTGCACCTTGATTGGATCTATTTCAATATTATTTAAAATGCCGATAGGCAGCGAATTTCGTTTAAGTATCCCTACTTCACGCACACGTTTAACATAACTTGGCGCTGCCCCTATTTTCAAGAATTCGCCCTCGGCAGAATAAAGGTCCACAATGAGCATGTCTAAAGTAGCAAATTTTTCTTCAGGAGATTTTAAAAGCAGCATGGCATTTACTGTCTGCACAGCTACGTCTACGGCAAAACCAGTTTCCAGCATTTTTCGTAAGAATTTAATTGCCGTATTACTTTCCCCGGCAGCCTGCGGGCCACTACCCATGCCGTCACTTAAGAGCAGTGCTGCTTTGCCGCCGCTTAGCGGCAAAACTGCGCAGTTATCACCGTTTACCGCCTCTTCCTGTTTAGCAGCAGATGCTATGCCTGTAATAATACTAAAGTTCTTGGCAGCATGCATAGTTATTTTACAGGGTTTCTGCCCTGGACAACCGCACTTACTCTTAACTACCATCTTCTCCCTGAGCAAACCTGCAGCAAGCGGCAAAAGGGTATTCACGCATTCCCGCCGGTGGTTACACGGCTGTTTGGTAATTTTTACAGTAGTTGTTCCGCTTTTCCCCTGAATGAGCACGTTGTCCAGCAGACAGTCCAAAGATGCCGCTTTTTCCTTTATCTTTACTGCCATAGGCTTATTTACCGCAGGATCCTTATTTATTTCACAGGCCAGATTTTTGACAATAGTAGCGATGGCCTTTATCTGCTCACTTACCAACTGACGCTGCTTTAGCATCTTTTTTTGCCAATACCCTTGCGTCTGATTATATTCCACAACAAGCTTGATAGTTCCCATAAGTTCCGTTTTTTTTGTGCAATTCTCATTAAAATAACGTGGAAGGACATGGGAATTTAGTCTGTTTTTTTCCGCGAGCTCCAGCATATCCATCATTGCTTGTGAAGTATTGTAAAAGTTATCTTCCCAGCATATACTGCGCTTGGTACATTCCTGACAAACCTTTTCTCCTACCTGAGACAAAGCCCTGGCTATTTCTTCTTCATGCAGCCTAATCTTAGCATCCTCAGAAAAATGGGCATTGGCTCCGCCCAAGTCGCTAAATAGAGAGGAAATTTTCTGCAATTTTTGCACCGCCTGTTTTACTTGTTCATCACCGGCGCCGCCCCCACTATCTAAAAACTGTTCCCGCCAGATGACAAAACTTTTTTTTGGAATCAATAAAAAAATCACACTAGCCAGAGAGGCTTCACAAATATACTGCATAGCCGCCTCAGCCCTTCCAAAATACAACACAATGATAATGTTCCCTAAAAAATAACCAAGCACAACCGCGTATTTACCCAGTGTCCGGAAACTCCCGGCAAGTACGCCGGAGAGTGCATATAGCGCAACAGCAAAGACTTGTCCACTACTAAGACCGATGGTTAAACCAATAATTGTTCCTACCGCACCACCACTGCCCATGCTGGCGCAAAAAGCTGCTGACAATACAAGTATACTGCCAACAATACTGCACGCACTAGCCGAAAATAATCTAATTCCATTAAGTCCGCTTACAGCAATAGCAAATAACAGCATTACGCAAATAATACTTTCATTGGTAATACCATGCTCCTTACTGTCTTGCCCTGCCACCAAGATTGGTACACTATAGGTAAACAGATAGGCACTAATCATACAGATTGCCGCATCAAACATTATGAGCACTGCCGTATATAAAGTAGCCTGTTCCCATATAGCGATCATCATAACCATGCCGCTCACCGCTACCGAACAAAACATTAATAATGGCATTGCCAGCAGCTTATTATGAACTTTGGTAAGCTTATCTGCCAATCGCAAATAAGCAAAAATCGAAAAAAAGTAAACACCACATTCTAAGAATTGTCCAGTGGAAACCAGACCCAGCATAGCAGCTCCACCACACAGCAGTGCCTTTCTCCCTAAGTAAGGTGCTGTGGCCGCAAAAAATGCCAAGCCAAACGGAGACATTTCTCCCATAATAACAACCCGGCTCAGCAAAAAAGCCAATGCGCTGACCATCACTACACTAAGGGATAAATTACCTAAAATTCCTTGTACTTTACCAACTACATTTCTCCATACCATCCCATGATTCAGTTTGTTTTGCTCAGCCGTCTTAGGTAGAGTCAGCATCTGAATACTTTCTTCCGGCAAAGACATAACAGTTACTTTTGGCATGTTTTTCACCTCTAATCTTATACGTGCAATTACAATTTTACATAATTTGGTAAATAAATATTGTCTGAACTCGTCATTTTTATTAGAAAATATTCCGACATAGCTATGGAAAAAAATACAAAAAAACACCCTTCTAAAATTCAAAGGGCCGTTCATTAAAATCCGCTGCTTATTTTTCTGTCGAAAATACCTCACAATAAGCTGATTTGGCATAAATAAAACGCTCTGCGTTTTTAAAACAATAAGAAAGTAAGTAACATTTCGACTATTTATAGAAAAACAAATTATAGATTAACCGCCCGAAATGTTATACTTTCTTTTATTGCAAGAAAAGACCAGAGGATCTTTTACCTCTGGTCTTTTAAATAAATTATATAATTATTCGGCTTTACGGGCAGCGCCGCGGCCACCACGCTTGGATTCAGTATTGCGTTTTAAATCAGTTAAGCGTTCGTCGCTATCTTTCAAAAACTTATTAAGTTTATCTTCAAATGATAACGAATTAAATTTATTAGGCCGACGGTTATCATTGGCATGTGCTCTCCTGGGACTTGCAGCATTACCGGCAGGCGCCGCTTGCAACTGTTTAATTGATAAGCCGATCTTACCTCGTTCATCAACTGACAAAACCTTAACCTTTACTTTATCCTGTTCCTTCAAAAAATCCTTGACATCACGGACATAAACATCAGCAACTTCCGAGATGTGAATCAGCCCAACCTTGCCTCCAGGCAGTTCAACGAATGCGCCGAAGTTGGTAATTCCAGTTACAACTCCCTCAACCACGCTGCCAATTTCAATGGACATACTAATCAAATATCCCCCTTAAAAACTATCTTTCTGCAAACATATTATACCCTTGCCACACAAAAGGTGTCAAGGAATACTGCCTCAAATTAAGGTTTTTCTAAAAATCAACTTATTATTTCGCTAAAACAACCAGCTAAGTTTATGTGCTAGTTTTTAGGCCCTGTAATAAAAGGCGCTTCCCCTGGCCTTACTAACCCCAAATCTTCCCTTGCCAATTTTTCAATATAACTGCGGTCATTGAGCCGAGTGCGTTCATCAAGCAGAGCGGCCTTGGTCTTATTGGCTTCTTCTAAGCGCGCGCGCGTATTGTCTGTTTCACGGCAAATGGCGTTCAGCTGATGATGCTGTCCAATTGTTAAATATACACAGTATATAAATAATCCCATCAAAATAAACCGAAACCATTTGAACCGAACTCTGCGCTTAACCTCTGTCATTGCCGTTCCCCCAACAATATTTAATAATACATAAACTATTCTACGCAGCAGTATATAATCCTTCTTAATAATATCACAAATTACCAAAAACAAATTGAATACTCTAATAACTATCGTATAATACTGCCGGCTTCTTAAACTATTTGACTATTTTATTTTTTATGCGGCCAAACACCCCGGATGCAGCTCTCGCTGGCGCTAGTATTACCTTTAATAGCCACCTTAAAGGTTTACAAATTATGTGCTGCCATACAAAAAATAAATATTTTAGGCAACCGCCCGCGATGCGCAGCATTCTCATAATACTTTTGATAACATAGCGGCTTAATAACTGGTAATATAACACGGCGCCGGACAATAGTCCGATAAAAACATACAGCCTGATTTCCCCGCCATTACTAGCTAGTAGCATGCCAAACGCTATACAGGTAGCAATTACCCAATAAATAAAGTCACCAATATAAGTTAGTACTGTGCGGAACCTGCACTGCCTTCGAATTACCCGATAAACATCAAATAGCACGGCGAGACCTGCACCTGTCGCCAAGGTTAGCACAAATATTCCGGCCTGACTAGCAAGTTCCATCAAACCACTCCTTGACGCCTTATTACCTTAGTAATCTTCCCAAAAGTCCCTTCTTCTTTTTGCTTGGTTCTTCATACATAATACCGCTGATTACACCATCTATGCTAATATTACCCTTCTCAAGGTTTAAACTTTTGATATTGAGTTCCTGACCGTGTACCGTCAAATTTCCATATTCTGTTTCCATCAAAATTTCCTTTTCATCATAGCTGCCTAAGTTTACCACACCGTCAATAGTTAGGTCTTCCCGATCAACCAAAGCTATTTTATGCCGCCAGCCTGGCGTCTTATCTTCCGGCATACCCTTCCCCTCCTACCAACTATTGGCTCCTAACATAAGCCTATGCAGCAGTGATGGAAAACAGTACCACATCTCCTTCATTTTATGAAGATAATTGCCCCCCAGCCCTAGTCAATCTTATTCCCGTTCTACCTCCACTGAGGGGACTGGAATCTTGTCCCTCTACTTTGAATAGAAAAGCTAATATGGCACTTATGTTGCTTGGGACTAGGTTCCTGTCCCCGGGTTGACTGCCAAATGCCAAGCTATCTTATTTAGAAAAGCGAAGAAAGGGCAAACACAAGGTCTGCCCTTTCCACGGTATAGCCCGACTAAATTAAATTGTCCGTCCGGGATCGAGTAGCCGGGGCATCACTGCCCCAAGCCCTCACAGAACCGGACGTGCCCAATTAAGGCATCCGGCTCTTCACTTTATCATTCACATAATGTAGCTTTTCCCTATTCCTAGTTCAAAAATATTAACAAAGGTA
>JAJFUN010000192.1 GCA_021372375.1 Pelosinus sp.
GATGGGGATGCATTCAATGATTTGAAAAAAATTAGCGAAAAATAGTAAAAGGGGGGTGTCGCATTAACGATATGAAAATATTGCTGGCGATACCCCTTTTTTGAGTAAAAGCAAGCTGTTTAATTCGCTTATTACATATGCTGTAAATTACATTAAAAATGGGCACACAAAATTAGAGGAAGATTTCCTCTGGAATTTTGTGTGCCTTTGTACTCTTTTTATGCCGTCTTCAGTGAATGTAGGTAAGAAAAACCACATCGTCCAGATTGTACTTTGTTATGTAGTTTATTCACATTATGAGCCAGTCCCCACAGAGTCATTTCAGCTAAAATATTTTTTGCTCCTCGACAAAGAAATCTCCGGAATTCCATATCAGCCTTAATTTCTCCAAATGCACCTTCTGCTTGGATGCTTCGGCTCATTCGAAGTAATTTTCCTTCTTCCGTTTTTATCCGTTCCAATGATTCTTCGCGTTTTTGCTGAAATAGTTTTGCAGGTTTTTCTATGGGAGCGCCTATCATGTCAAGGTAATGGCGAATTGCCGTATCTCTATTAGAATGCAGCATATCCAGTATAAATGAAATATCTGTAAAGTTAGAAAATCCCACATGATAATCATGATGACTGCTCCAAGGATAGGCAAAGCCATCTGAAAAATGAGCACGTAAGGGATTTTGATGAATATAGCACAGCAGAGTTATTAAGTAGCCTTCGTTTTCACATAGGAAAGACTTGTATCTTTGCTCAAATACATGGCCGGTATGATGATAAAGCCAATTGAAATATTGTGTAAATCGCAACTGAATACCTTGCATAATTTTGGATAATGGGACAGTCTTAACTTTGATTAGTAGATGGGCATGATTACTCATAATTACATAGGCAAATAAATGAAAGCCGTACCGTTGTTTGTAGTTAGCTAAAAGGATTAAATACTTTATTTTGTTTTCATCTTTTGAAAATACATGCTCGCGGTTATTTCCAATACTAGAAAAAAGATAAATTCATTTTACAGATTGGGGGCTTGTTTTTGGCCTTTTTCGCCGCCTATATTGTGGCCACGAGTTTGTTACCTATGGCGATAAGACACGGAAATATTGCAGTCACCAATGTTATATTTAAGCCAGGTTTTGGCGTGAGGACGATTATAAATAATGAGAGCACGAATATATTTTACTGACAACAATTGATAGGATTAATTATTATTGTCACGGGAAATCTAGAATTGTTAAATAGAAACGGAGGGATATGATTATGGATTTGGACGTACTGATAAAAGAGGAGCTAGTTAATTTTCGCAAGGAAGTTCTTGGATGTCTTAAAGAACAACATCCACATGTCTTTGGCATATTAGATCGTGTGCTATCGGGTCGCAAGAATATGGTAGGGTTGAAAGTTTTGGAGGCAGATATCACAATCGGTAATTATACATTTATATTAAATGGCATTGATATTACTGAAGTTAAAAGCGGTATCTTAGAATCGGAGGTACATCATCCATTTTTAGGGGTTATAAAGCCGTATGTAACCATCGAACGTAATGCTATTGAAACTATGATTAAAGATGAACAATTCAAGAAAGAACCATTTAGTACGTTGACTAAATATTTGCCAGACCTTACATTTAAGTTTCTTCGTTAAAACAGCATTTCAAAGTCAAGTAAGTAAAGCTGCTTATGCATATAGGCGGCTTTGTTATTGTCATTTGATATGAGGTGAGACGATGGTCTATGATTTATTCGTCAATATTAGTTATTGGTCTATTTTCATCTCCCCACTTGGCCATAAGTTGCAATATGGGGATGAGCGTATTCCCCTTTTCTGTTAGCGAATATTCCACTTTGGGAGGAACTTGATGATATTCATTGCGCAGAATTAATTCTTCTGCTTCCAGCTCTTTTAGTTGTTGACTAAGCATTTTGTGGGTAATTCCTGGAATATTGTTTTTTAATTCCCCATAACGCATTATACCGTTATGCCATAGTTTATAGAGGATGAGCCACTTCCATTTTCCTCCGACAATGGACAGGGTATAGGCTACAGAACACTTACATTTACCTGGTAACCACTTCATTATTACTCTCCTTTTGGATAGTATCTACCAAAATAGTGCGTACTTTCCTTTTGTCTTAAATAATATATAATGATAAGAAAAAAAGCAAGAAAAAGGAGCTGGATTATGGACTTAATATGTGTGGATCAGGAAAAATGTATTAAGTGTGGCATGTGTATCAACGTATGCCCTAATATTTTAGAAATGGAGGAAAACGGTCCTAAAGCTAAATATCCAGAATTATGTATTGGTTGTGGCCAGTGTGTTGCAGTCTGTCCACAAGCAGCCATTGACAATGAGCGTGCACCGTTGTCCAATCAAATTTCTTTTGACCAGAATCTTCATTTTAATAGTAAAGCAGCAACACAGTTTCTTAGGTCGCGCCGTTCTATCCGTCATTATAAACAAGCTTCTGTACCACACGGGAAATTACTGGAGCTAATAAATATAGCTCGGTTTGCACCTACTGCTGGAAATGGACAAGGAGTGTCTTGTACAATTATTGAAGACAAAGATATTCTAAAAAAAGCCGTTGAATTAACTTATAAGTGGATGGAATCAATGGTAGTTGGTAGCGATACCGTTATATATAGAAGTTTTGCTAAACACATCCAGATGCATAAAGAAAAAGGCAATGATACGATTTTGCGAGATGCACCTCATATTATTTTAGCAACTACCCCAAAAGACATGCCCCGCGGACGTGAAAATACAATTTTTTCACTTGCTTATCTTGAATTATACGCTCCTTCCCTTGGCCTAGGATCATGCTGGGCTGGTCTTCTCGAAATGTGTTTATTTGATAGGTATCAGCCGCTGTTGGATTTGTTTAATATACCACAAGACAAGGAAATAACCGGAGCGGTCATGATTGGTTATCCACTATATCGTTACCAGCGCATGGTAGACAGAAACCCAATTGAGGTTGACTGGTTATAAAAATATTAAAGGACTGCTTTTTTAGCCTTAGCTCACCCTAATGATGAGTCAAGGCTTTTTTTATGCCCATTTTAGGAGGTAATACGATGTCCGATGAACTTGTTTACGTTATCGCTAACGATATTACAACCATGATATTGTCTATGAGCATAGATTTATCGGCAGACCACTTTTCTATACTAAGCCAGAAGGTGGATTTTTTGAATGCCTTCCCGAAGATAATTATGGTTATCACGGCGTGTTAACGGTAATTGTTACGATTCCAAATCTTGGGGGACAATAACTTGCTCTTCATCTTTCCCCTTGAATTTCTCCGATATATTTCGTAATGTGAATTTTACATATAAGTAATATCATGTTACGATTGATGTATTAGGTTTGATGTATATATCAAGGGGGAGTAGAGAATGGAAAAAGAAGTGGATTCTCAGCAGAAGGATATTGGATTAAAAACGGTAGAGGCACTTCAAAAAAATAGATTTAGTGCATCTTATTATTCGACTGTGCAAGAGGCTCTAGCGGAGCTTTTTGATGTTGTACCACACAATGCGACCATTGGAATGGGCGGGTCGCGGACCTTGGAACAACTAAAAGTCTTAGAAAAGTTTGAGGAGCGCGGAAATACCGTCTACTGTCATAATAAGCCTGGATTAAATCCTCAAGAAATATTGGATATCCGGCGTAAACAGCTCACTTGCGATGTATTTTTAACAAGTACCAATGCGGTTACTGAAGATGGTATACTGGTTAATACTGACGCAACTGGTAACAGGGTGGCGGCAATGATATTTGGGCCTAAGAAAGTTATAGTTCTTGCTGGTATTAATAAGATTGTAAGTACTCTTGAAGAAGCGCAGGAACGTATTCGTTCGATAGCAGCACCACTTAATAATAAACGATTAAATCGGCCCAATCCTTGTGTAAAGCTTGGACATTGTGCCGATTGCCAAGGAGCAACGCGCCTATGTAATATTACTACTGCAATTTATAAAAAACCACCAGCATCAGATATTCATGTTTGGCTAATAGGCGAAGAATTAGGCTATTAAACATAACAGAGTATACGCAACAACACTTGTTTTAAAAAAGAACCTACGGGTTCTTTTTTAATTTGTCTAACCGGAGGCCAGAAGGAACCGTGGAATTAACGATTATGGACAGTAAAGGCAATATATTTACTTTATTGCTAACTATTACTGCATAAAGTTTTTGGGTTATTTTGGTTACCGTCGAGTATTAGCAAGAAACCAATCATAAAGTGCCTGATTTTTATAGATACCAGCAATTTCATGTCCCTGGTTAGGTAAAATTGTAAAACGAGGAGTGCTACCTTGATCACATAGTGCATCAATGATGGCTTTATGTTTTTTCAATGGTGCAATAGGATCTTTTTCACCATGAAAAGCCCATATTGGCATTGTGAGCATTTTTTTATTCCAGGTTTCCGGAACTTTGAGGCTAGCAGAAGCTAATGGGGCTATTGATGCAAAGTATTCTGGATGCTGACAAGCAAAAGTCCATGTTCCTCTACCACCTAAGCTGGTTCCTGTTAAGTAAACTCTATCTTGATCAATACGGTATTTCTTTAGAACTTCGTCAAGTAGCGCAGCCAGAATGTCTGTCTTATTTATCCAATCTTCATTTTGGAAACACTGTGGTGCGAGAACGATAAAGGGGAAATTGTTACGTTGTTCAGCAACCCAGGTTGGACCATACTCTTTTACTAAATCTAAATTTTCTCCACGGAGAGAACTCCCATGTAAGAACAAAATCATTGGCCACAAATTTGTTGCGTGGGTATACTTCGCAGGGAAAATGAGCAGATATTGGATGCTCTGATTTTTGTATGTAAACGTATTTTTGACTTCTAAGCAGGATACCTTTTCTTTATCAAGAAGTATCCATTTTAGGTAATAATTAATAAGGAGTGGTGAGTTTGGACCTATGGAAGAAAATTGATGATTTAATTATCTTTAATAGTCTCTTAAAGCATATTGTTTTCTTTTACATGGTTTGGGCGTGTTCAGAAGTTGTTCTTTTTCCCTTTTTGAGAATGAAGAGTGCTATTTTTAGTGATGCATTTGGCCCAATTTGGAAAATAGCGGTCTGGTTATTGCCGGTAATTGCTATATTGAAGGCCGGGCAATACCAGGTATTTGCTTATTTGAAGCTGGATTCCGATAAGCGAGCGGCCATACTGTGGGGCGTCCCGGGTGTTATTTTTATTGCAGCCTATAATATCCTTATGCGTGCGCTGTTTTATGCTAATATGGTGTTTTATCCATGGCTTACGTTTACGCAGTGGCTGAATACTGTATTTATCGCCGGAGTAGTTGAGGAGATATTATATCGGGGATATTTCTTGCAAAAAATAAATGAATGTTTTTCCTTTTGGAAAGCGAATTTGTTAGTGAGCTTGTTGTTTGTGAGTATCCATTTTCCTATTTGGTACGTGAATGCCGATAAAATTGCGCATAATGCAGTTGTTTGGTCGCAACTTATATCGTTTGTTTTTTGTTTTTCACTCTTGCAGGGCTGGTTATTTAAAAGATCTGCTTCTTTATGGCCGTGTATTATGGCGCATATGATGAATAATTTTATGGCGTTAGCGCTCGTCGGATAGAAATTTTTGAGGGGGAGGTTTATTACTGTGAAAAGTGGGCTAATTACATTTCTGGCGAATTATAGCACTAAAAAAACTAGTGTTTTAAATAAGGCTATTTCAACGGTACGTACGGTGGTGTGAGAGGTCGGCTATTCAACTAATGGGTAGCCTCCTACTCGATTAGACAGAGACGGTGGAAACGTCTGATTAAGATGTTTCCATCGTCTATTTTTGTGCTTTATTGGTAGCTATGGATACCGAGTTTTTTATTATATTGTAATACAATGAATTTAAAGCAGTAATCTAAAGGAGGTTTTTGGAATGACTGAATCAGACGACTTAATACTTGAAAGTTTTGCTAAAACTCTTGCAAATGAGTAATGTATCAACTTTTGCCAGTACTGCAGAAGAGCTTTCGGCGTAAGCTGAAGAAATTGCCGCCATCATTCAAGAAATCTGTACAGACAGTCGAAATACGGCTGAGCAGGCCGCTCATATCAATCAGGTTATCAACCAGGTTGCAGAAGCGATACAGCATATTGCTGTATCTGCCCAAGAAGCCAGTAAAATGGCGCATCAGATAGAAGAATTAGCGGCTTCATTGACCCAAAATTAGTTGGAAGGAGCAGAAATACTAGTCATTCACGGTAATAGCTCCATATGCAATATAAACCGCGCATCGTGCCGCCGCAGCGGCAGCCGCTATGCCCGCACATGCGGGTGCAAATTTCGGCGCCTGATGGGGTGCTTTTTGGGGGAGCATGTTCTTGCCAAAAGACGAAATCTTTCGCTGATGCTGTTCTGCCTAACCGGCAAAACCACTGCCACACGTTCACGCTATCATCTCCTAAGTTTTATCTATGGATAGTATACGTTATTTACATAGATGCCGCAGTGATACGTATCACACCTGTGGAAGCAGATGCTTTTCACTAGTTTTGTTGAAATAAGGTTTGCGGGGAGGGAAAATCATTGGATCTTTTATATTTGCGGAATGTCCCTGTCTTTAAAGAACTGCCTCCGGAAGACCTGGCAATTATCAGTCAGGTGACGGTTGAAGGCAGGTATAAAAAGAATGGAGTAATTTTTAGGGATGGAGAAATTGGAGAAGGTTTTCATTATGTTAAGACGGGCAAGGTTAAGATTATAAAGTTATCAACAGACGGCCGGGAACATATTATTAATATTTTAGGTCCTAGCGATGTTTTTGCTGAAGTGCTTTTGTTTAATAAAGGATATTATCCTGCTACGGCGGTTGCTCTAGAGGATTCCTGCGTAGGCATTATACGGAATAGCGAAATTGAAAGGATCATTATCAGCCATCCTCATGTAGCTATCAATATTATTCAGGCTATGAGCAAAAAATTGCTGTTTGCGCAAAATAAAATAAATTCTTTTGCATTTTCTGATTCCTATGCCAAGATAGCTCAGACGTTAGACCTTTTAGCGCGGCAGCACGGCCAGAAAAATTTACGCGGCATGGAAATCACCCTTGATATTACGCGACAGGATATTGCTAACTTAGCGGGAACCACTAGGGAAACGGTCAGCCGTGTCTTTAGCCGCATGAAAAAAGATAAAGTTGTTGCAGAAGAGGAACGGCGGATTGTTATCCTTGATATAAACAGACTGCGCCAGTATTATGAGTAGTTTAAAGACGCTTAGCTTTGTAAGAATAACTTTTTATAAATGTGTGATATAAATCATAGTATGGCAGGCAAAATACGGGTACTATAAAGCCAGAAACTATTTAAAGGCAAAACAAGGAGGAAAATCAAATGCTGCCTACAGGAGCCAATTTACAAAAAATCCATAATAGGAAAAAAACGTATGCTATCACCGCATTTGCCAGGCGGATTTATAAAACCAGAGGTGCTGGAGAAATATGCGCAGGTTGCCCGTAAGTATAAGGTATGATTACGGGGTTGAATTATGATGATGCACTCAGGATTATCGATATCATTGTGCGATACTACCAGAAAAATGCTGATATCGAGAGGGTTGGTCAGTTTATTGAGCGAATTGGTTTTGAAAAATTAAAAAATGATGTTCTAGCAGAGTTTTAAAAAGCGTTACCTTTGCACAAAATAATGCAGTCAGTATCACTTTATTTGCCTTTGGCAAAGGCGAGGGCATAAGTACTCACGCCGCATCAGGTGATGCTATGGTCTATATCCTGGACGGGAAGGCTGAAATTACAATAGGAAATGAAACAATTAATGCAGAAAAAGGACAGGTAGTCGTTATGCCGGCTAATATTCCCCAGGGGCTGGTCGCGACAGATAATTTTAAAATGCTGCTTGTAGTTGTTAGAAAGTGATATAAAACCACCTGAGAATTAATAGTTGGGACTCAGGTGGTTTTATATATCCAATGTATAACGTTTGGTATTTTGAGCTGAATTATGTAGCGTTTCTTCTAAGACGTAATAAATGCCATAAGCTATTGCAGGGCAGTAAAATATATGTTAGCATGTAAGTGAATTCGAATTCACTTACGGCTTGAAAGAGGGAATAATTTATGGTACAGAAAAAAGCAACAGAGGTAAGACGAGATGAAATTGTTGCCGCTGCCATGGTCTTAGTAGAACAAAAAGGACTGGATAATGTTAATATTGCTGATATCGCCGCGGCTATTAACCTGGTTCCATCGGCAATATATCGCCACTTTGCCAAAAAGGAGGAAATAATCGAAGCCCTAATAGAATTTGTGAATAAAGTGCTGCAAGACAATGTTTGTCAGGCTATGCGAAAGGAGACCCATGCGTTAGCAAGGCTGAAACTACTGCTAAATCTCCATGTTCAGCTTTTTAAAGAGCAGCGGGCTATTCCGCGGATACTTTTTACGCTGCTTAGCAGTGACAAAGACGCAGCCTTGAAACAGAAGATGCTCAGTGTTATTGCTTGTTATCTTGCTAAAGTAGAGCTTATTCTTGAAGAAGGTCGTAGCAATGGGGAAATAAATAATATCGATGCTAAGGCAGGCGCGCTGCTTTTTTTGGGAATGGTGCAGCCTTTGGCTATAATGACGCAGTTTGAAGAGGATGCAATTAATTATTATCCTGAAAAACTGTGGAATATCTATCTGCACGGCATCAATTGCGGGAAAGCTAAATAAATTTTTTTAACCTCGAAGTGAATCATGATTCACATAATTAATAATAGTAGGAAAGGAGTTTTTCTGATGCAGAGGCGAGTGGTAAATATTAATAACTGGCGGACAATCGGCCTCGTTTTAGGGATTTTAACATTTTTTGTATCTTTTGCTGCAGCCGAGGAGCAGACCGAATATAGTTTAGCTGAGTTGCTGCAGCAGGCGATGAAATCAAATCATAGTGTGTTGGCCCAGATAGAGGAGATGAAAGCGAAAGAAGCGGCGGCGATCGGCGCGAAAGGGTTGGCCGGAGCATACATAGAGCTTAGCGGGGGCTATCTTAAGCAAGAAGAGCCAACTGGTCTTATTCCTGCTCATAGCAGGTCTATTCCGGCAGTGTTTGATGATACTATGACGAGCTATTCGCTTACGGCGCGGCAAGTTATTTATGACGCTGGCAAGACCAAGTCTCTGATTAGATATCAGGGGCGAGAAATGAGTTTGCAAGAGGCTAATGTTTATAAAGAAAAACTGCGTGTAGCCGGGGATGTCACGAAAGCCTTTTATCGTATTTTGCAGCTTAATGATACGATAAAAGCCCAAAAAGAAATAATTAGTACATTAGATAATGTATATGCAGACTCTAAATTGCGTTTGGACGTAGGAAGAATAGCTGAAGTAGATGTGATGCAAGTTGAGGCGCAAATTGCCGTGGAAAAGGAAAAACTGGCACATTATCACGGGCAATTGGATGCAGAGGTATCTCTATTAGAAGGTTTGATAGGTATTGATCTTCCAAGCAGTTTTCACCTTGTTGGACAATTAACTGACTATGCTTTAGCGATATCTGAATCATCTTTAGCTTCCAATCCCGATTTATATAAAGCTATAATTCGTAAGCAACAGGCCGGTGATTTGCTGCAGGCGGCCAAGGCAGATAAGAGTGCTCGTATTACTTTAAACGGTGAGTATAGTCAAAAGCTGTTGGGACAAGGGGAGTCTGAAAATATGTGGACTATTGGCATAACTGCCAAGCTGCCGGTTTTTGATGGCGGAATTATTGATGCTAATATTCGACAAAGTCGTCAGCAGGCAGCACGGACAAATGAACAGTATGAACAGGTTTTAGCAGACATCAAAACAGCAGACACAATCTATCGTAGCACTATAACAATTGCTTTAGCGAGGAAAGAAGCCGCGCTTAAAGCATGGAAGAGAGCAAAAGAAGTATATCGGATTCAGACGCTGTCTTATCAGGCTGAGCGCGCGTCAGCAACAGAAATGCTGATCGCACAATCAACAGCAGCAAATGCTCATAATGCATACTATCAAGCATTATACGATCGTATTGAGGCAGAGGTTAATTTGGCGGTGCTATATGGTCAGATGCCTTATAAAATGTCTAGTGAAATTACTAAGCTTAATATTCAAGGAGGCGATGGTGATGCGTTTTACAAATAATAAGTGGTTTATCGGCTTAGCTGTAATTGTGGTCGCTGTGTTAGCACTTGGATTGGTAATGAAAAGAAATCACGATATCGCCAGCCTGCAGACGCCTAAGACCCAAAGTGTGGCTGTGCAGGTTGCTACTGTCACTAGAGGATCGCTACCGATTACCCAGCATTATATGGGGAAGGTCGAGCCAGTACTGGCTACAGATCTTGCAGCGCGGATTACCGCTAATGTAATAGCGGTAAACAAGCGTGAAGGAGATTTGGTTATCAAAGGTGAGACGCTGCTGCAACTTGATGAATTGGCCTTGTCGAGTAAAGTTCGGGCAATGGAAGCCGAAGTTAGCGCGGCAGAAAGCCTGACCGCTGCGGCTCAAAGTTCCTATCAGACGCAGCTAGCTAGTTTTGAACGTGATGAATATCTGTATAGCAGCAAAGCCATATCGCTGGAAAACTTCGAAAAATCAAAGGCGGCGGCTGATAACGCCTTAAGTCAGTTAAATGCTGCCAAGCAGCGTGTACGACAGGCGCAGGCAAATTTGTCTACAGTTCAGACTGAGCTCGGCTACGCCTACATTACAGCTCCTTTCGATGGAATCGTTGTAAAACGTTCTGCTGAACCTGGTGAGATAGCTGCGCCTGGCAAGTCTTTGCTGAGGCTGCAAGGAACGAGCGCCGGGTATAGAATTATCGCCCAGATTTCTCAGGAGCAAATTGGACGTATCAAAGTGGGGACAATGGCCATAATTACTGACGGTCCAAATCAGTTGGAAGCGCCTGTGTCTAAAGTCTATCCAGCGCTGGCGGCTAACAATTTAGCTACCATTGAAGTGGTAATCGATAAGCTGCCCAGTGGTTTACCTGCTGGCGCAACAGTCGGGCTTGACTTTGTTCTTGATAATGTTATAGGCTGTATAGTTCCTGTAAACGCTTTAGTGAAAACAAATGAAACTACGTTTGTAGTGGTAGTAAAGGATGGTATGGCTGAGCAAGTGCCCGTGATTGTAACCGGGCAGACTGACAAGTTGGCGGTAGTTAGCGGTATTCTTGAAGATGCCGTTGTTGCAGTGGGGCAGCAAAGTGCGTTACTGCGGCTTATGAATGGAGTCAAGGTCAAGACGATGCAAATAGCAGGTGATAATCCATGAAGAGTCTAATCGCCAGGTATTTGGAAAAACCACACTTAGTTTTATCAATTGTGTTTGTTTTGGCGATTGTTGGTTTTATTGGTTATAGCAAAATGCCGCTCAATCTATACCCAGACACCGACCGTCCGCAGATTATGGTGATTACCATTCAGCCTGGCGCATCAGCAGCAGATGTTGAGGCGAAGACCAGTCGAACCATCGAAAAAGAACTTTCTACGCTAGGAAGTGTTGTCCGGGTCAGCTCTACTAGTAAGGATGAGGCATCGGTAGTTAACGTTGAATTCGACTATACTACTTCACTAAATGCAGGGGCAACTGATGTTAGTAACGCATTAAGTAAAATAACCGGCCAACTGCCACCCGATATACGACCGCCGCAGGTTTATAAAATCAGTCAAGCCAGTCAGCCCACAATGATCTTGTCGCTTTTTCCTAAGGACAATGCACTTTTAAGCTTGGCGCAAATTCGTCAGTTGGCCGATAATGAAATCAAAGAAGAGTTGCTGCGAGTTTCTAGTATCGCCCAGGTTGAAGTATTTGGCGGTTTGCAGTCAGAATTAAAAATAGTCGTAAAGCCTGAAGCTTTGGTCAAGTATGGACTAACCATCGGCGATGTGGCTGCAGCACTTAGCGCTAATAATGTAAATGTGCCGGACGGTTTAATAATAAAGGATTCACAGCAACTGCTGCTTAAGACACAAGGTGAATTTAGCCAGCCGGAGGAAGCGGCAAATATTGTTGTTGCCCGCAGGCAGACAGGTGACATTTATCTCCGTGACGTGGCCTCACTTCAGTTTGGCTTGGCCGAACGTCAGTCTGCCTACCATGGTAATGGTCATCCGGCTGTTGGCGTTAGTATTTTGCGGTCAGTTGATGGACATACCCTTGATGCTGTCAGAGCAATCGAAGACTATTTGCCGACCATCAGGGAAAATTATCCGGGCATAGAATTTCAGATAAGTGATACACAGGGGACACTGATTCGAACAACGATTGATAATATGCAGGATGCCTTGCGTGATGCGATTCTACTTACAATTCTTGTCGTATTCCTTTTTCTCGGCAATATGCGAGTTACTTTACTGGCAGCAATATCTATTCCTTTCACATATCTTCTGACATTTGCCGTACTATGGATAATTGGCTATGAGCTTAATATGATAGTGCTGACAGGGGTCATTCTGGCAGTGGGTATGCTGCTCGATGATGCTATTGTAGTTATTGAAAATATTGCCAGGCATTATGAAGAAACACCAGAAAAACTGCAGCAAGCAGTAATTGGTGGTACCGAAGAGGTGCTGGTTGCAATTTTTTCCGGCACTTATGCTACCGTCATGGTTTTAATTCCGATAATTTTTATCGGCGGGTATGTGCAAAAAGTCATGGCGCCGCTGGCCCTTCCAATGTGTATTGCGCTTGTCGCTTCCTATATAGTTTCGGTGACTATTATACCGCTTGCCGCGCCGTTGTTACTACGTGCCAAACTAAAGCCTAATTATATGGAACGACTGGCAATACGCTTTGATGAAAAAGTTATGACTGCCATGCGTGAGTTTTTCGTTGCTGCTGCTAAAGCGGCTTTAAAGCATAAAGCATTATTTATTATGACGGCAATTATTCTGTTTATTATTAGTGTTAGGCAGATGCCGCTTGTCGGGCGTGAGGTTCAGGCCTCGATGGACACAGGAATTATCAAGGTTAACTTTGAAAGTGATACAGATATGTCACTAGCTGATACCGAACGAGTAGTCTCACAAATGGAAGCCGTCATTTCGAAGCTGCCTGGTTTAGAGACTATGTCTACTGTGGTCGGTTCTGAATCCGGTGCAGTTAGCTTTGGTAACGGCAAGCTGCCTCAAGCAGGAAATATTACGATTAGATTGGTTGACCGTTTTCATCGCGAGCAAGATATATGGTCGGTGGAAAGTTATCTTCGTCAACAATTTGGCAGTATTCCAGGACTTAAATATGCAGATGTATTCGATTATGGAGCCACCCCCATGGCCAGTATTAAAGCATCGGTTGATGTGATGATTTCTGGACCGGACCCTAAAATAGTAGATAAAATTGGTCAGAAAATCTATGAGAAGATGTATACAGTGGGTGGTTTAACAAGCGTTTCGCGCAGTTGGAGCTATGACAAGCAAGAAGCGGTGTTTATTGTCAATAAAGAACGTTGTGCTTTGTATGATATATCACCGCTTGCTGTTTCGAGGCAGGTTGCAGCAGTTGTGCGTGGTAATACGGGCTCAACTTACCGGATTGAGGGGGAAGACGGAACTATGTTTAGGGTAGAGTACCCTAAAGACAGGCGTGACGATCTTATTAAGCTAGAAAATATTTACATTATTACTCCGAACGGTGTAGTACCGCTGCAAACGCTCGGAACGCTTTCTCTGCAAAAGATGCCTACTTTGATAACCAGACAAGGATTACAAAATACGCTTGATATTTACGGTTACAGGGAAAAGACTGCTATTACGCACTTAGACACAGGAGTGCAAGATGTTCTTAAAGACATGGAATTGCCGGCAGGATACAGTATTTTGCAGGAAGGTGATATTAAGCCAATGAATGATTCCTTTAAGTCATTAGGGGCTGCTTTAGGTATTGGCTTGATTTTACTGTATTTTAGCTTGATTCCCGCGTTTCATTCCTTTCTTCATCCCTTAACAATAATGTCTGCTATTCCGTTTGGTGTTATTGGTGGAATATGGTTTCTATTAGCTGCAGGTAAGCACTCTTCTATGTCTGCTTTTGTCGGGATTATACTGCTCGCCGGCATTGTTGTGAAAAATTCTATCTTGCTTATTGACTTTATCCTAGAAGCAAGACGGCGCGGCGATTCGCTGGAAGAAGCTGTTTTGGACAGTGTACGGATGCGGACTCGTCCCATTGTGATGACAGCTCTGGGTACAGCAGCCGGCATGATGCCTATTGCACTAGAGTTGGCTGTAGGGCTGGAACGATTGTCGCCGCTCGCCGTAGTTACCATCGGTGGTTTAATTGTTTCCACCTTTTTGACCTTGGTATATATACCGATGTTATTTACCTTATTTGAACAGCTTAAAGCTGCCGTTAAACACGTCACACTGTTTTCAGGGAAAAAAAGAACAATGTAGAAATGCTAATAATGTAGCATTTGGTGATTTTTAATCACAGTATTAAAATAATATTACAATTATAATTAAGATAGTTAATAACAATTTGGAGGTATCTATATTATGGATATTAGTAATATATTGAGGCAGCATAAAGAAGTTTTTGATTTGCTTAATAAAATCCAGGCATATCAAAACCAAGAACAGGTAAAAGAGAATGCTTTCGAAATTTCTAAATTACTTGCTCAATTATCAGGGATTATTAAGATACATCTAGCATCGGAAGATAAATTTGTTTATCCAGTTCTCATTAAGCATCAAGATGACCAAATCAGAAATACGGCTAAAACTTTTGCCGATGAAATGGGAACCTTAGCTAAGGTCTTTGAAGAATATAAAATAAAATATTTAGGGGCAAGTAAGATTGCCGAAAATGCCGCGACTTTTTTAGCTGAAACAGTAAAGGTTTTTTCTGCCCTTAAGGAAAGAATAAGAAAAGAAGATGTATCTTTATATCCACTGCTAAAGTGAGTTTTGTTTGGATAAATTAGCTGTAAGGAGGCAAAAATACTGCGGAGAGAAGGCCTAAGATAAAACAAAATAGGAAAAATCGGTGATTGATTAGCAATCCCCCAAAATAAGTCCGTAGCACGCAAAAAGGTGATACGGACTTATTATTTATATCGAATAAGATATGGTATAGCCTTCTTTTCTGTTAGTGAAAAATCATATGAGCCATGGGTGCATATTTTAGCCAATACGCTGGGAGCTCAGCCGATGCCCAGTGCCCGGTTATTGCGGCAATGCCTAGGCCTACTATAAATATGCCTAGTAAAACACAGGAATACTGCCAGGTTGTTAAGTGATAGCCGCCCCAATCACTCTGGATTTTTAGCGCGCCACGCGGACATGTTTTTATACAGTTTTGGCAAAAAGTACATTCAACTGATGACACTTTTTCTTTGTTTGTGATACTCAGCTGGC
This sequence comes from Pelosinus sp., assembly GCA_021372375.1. Lineage (GTDB taxonomy): Bacteria > Bacillota > Negativicutes > Propionisporales > Propionisporaceae > JAJFUN01. The sequence continues at coordinate 15,375 of JAJFUN010000192.1, forward strand.
TGGGACAAGCCTTTTCGCAGGAATGACAAGAAACACATTCTTCTCTATTTCTAGTAACAGCTATCAGGGAAAAAAAGGAAAATATGCTTAACAAGGCCCCGTAGGGGCATAAAAACCGGCACCAAAAGTTAGATATAAGTAAAGAAAATAAAAGTAATCCTGTTATAACTTCTAAAGTCAATAGCGAGGGCTCTAAAAAGAAATACAGCATCTTAACTTCAGAAATAGTATTATAGGGAGAACGGATAAAAAAGACAATATCTTGAAAGGGCATCCAAACAAATACAGCCAATAAGAGAAAACCTAGCAGCAGATACTTTGGTACCCGGAGAAAGTAAGTTAAGAGCTTTGGTAGTTTTATAGTAAATTTTAAGAAATAAGTTCTGGCTTTATATGCGTATTCAGAAATGGTACCAATCGGACAAATATGGCTGCAAAAGCCCCTCTTTAGCAGGAAGGCAGAACTAATTGCCAGCAGCAGTATGGTTAAACCGGCTGGATGAATAGGATCAAAATTACCTGTAAATAGCCAGTATTTCAGCCCAACTGTGGCTGAAATTGGGAGAAATCCTTCAAGGCAGGGGAAACGGTAAGCAAAGGCATTTTGGCCAAGTACAGGCAGTAAATTGAGCGCTTTGCATAAAAAATATCCGGCTATCAAATATAGCAATAAAAAATAAATTTGACTACATTTGCGCCAATTGAGCTGCTTAAAGTTCATGAAAATCATCCTTATCATAAAATAATATTGAAAATTATAGCACAATGTTTTAAAGTAAGCTGTGACATAGTGCACATTTAAGATATATTTAAGATATTTGTAAGGTAAATTTAATATATTGAGTTATAATTATTTGTAAAGAAATTGAGACTTGGGGGAACTTTCGGTGATAGATTCAATGACGCGTAGGGAAAGGAAAAAGTTGCAGGCTAAACAAACCATTATAAGTGCTGCGATTTCGTTATTTCAGCGAAAAGGCTTTGGGGATACCACCATTGCCGACATTATGAACGAAGCTGATTTTGGCATAGGTACTTTTTATAATTATTTTCAAGCTAAAGAGGAAATTTTAAAGTTTTT
>JAJFUN010000002.1 GCA_021372375.1 Pelosinus sp.
TAAGCTCATAAACGTCAAGGTAAGCACTGCCGTGCTTTTGATTATAGCCTGCGTGTCGGAGATGATTGCCATTTAGATTATTTATTTTACAATAATAGTTTACGGCATTTTAAACGGCTAACTTGGTTGGAAACGGCCTGGGAGGATAGATAGTCGCTGATTAGAAAAGACGGTACCTTGCTTGAGGTACTGTCTTTTTTTTATTAACTTAGAAAATTTTAGAGCCCGCGAAGTTTGATAATCGAAGAGGTAGTAAGATTCGAAGAGTTGTGATTTAAAAATTCCCCTCTAGAGAGGGGTGGCGCGTGAGCGACGGGGTGTGTTCGGTACAGGCAAGGTAAATAAAAAAGATTTATGGTAAAGCAACCAATAGACCCCGCCCTTTGGGCACCCCTCTCTAGAGGGGAACAAGTAAAAGTGCCTGATCTTCCGATCTAAAGTAAAAAAATTTGTATATTTATGTTTACCCCCTTGACTTAAAGCTAACTTTAACATTTATACTTCAAATATAATCAACCAAGGGGGTAATAATATGAATACAAATCGTTTTAAACAAGGCTTAAATAAGTTGGCGGAAGTAGATGGGCATGTTGGAGAAACAGTTATTGAATCATTAAAGGACATTGCGCCTGATCTTGGTAAATATATTGTGGAATTTGCCTTCGGTGATATCTATTGCCGTGAAAATCTAGATCTTCAGGAGCGTGAAATAGTAACGCTAGCGAGTTTGCTGACACAGGGGGGCTGTGAGAATCAGTTAGAGGTTCACATTAATGGTGCCTTAAATGTTGGTATTAGTGCCAAGAGGGTTGTGGAAGTTTTTCTGCAATGTATTCCTTATACCGGCTTTCCGCGTGTTCTAAATGCAGTCGGTGTTGCTAAGAAGGTTTTTCAGATACGTAATATTGATGCTCTTGAATAAAAGGAAATCCTGCTCACTAGGCAGGATTTCTTTTAATTATTTAACTTTTCCTTATAGATTGTGATTTTGTTATTTAAATTCTGCAGATTAGTGTCCCATTTTTCCTTTTCTTCGATTACGCTTAATTTATGCTTTTCTAGTATCTCTAGCCGCTGCTGCATGGTAGAATCTCCTTGATAGCGCAGTATTGCATATTCTCTGATATCTTTTAGCGGCATGCCGGTATCCTTTAGCTTTTTGATAAATAGAATCCAATCTATATCTTGTGCAGTGTAAAATCGTCGACCGCCAGCATCCCGATGCGTAATAAGTATTTGTTCTTTTTCATAGTAGCGCAAAGTAGGCGCGCTTATATTGGTTAGACTTGAAAATTGTCCAATAGAATAGTGCATCTTAAATTCCTCTTGTCTTTACATGATATCGTTAATTATAGCAAATTTATAAATATCAGTCTATTCCGGATTTGACCAAGTTGACATTGGGGATGGGACTTTTCGGACAAAGTGTTTTGTAGTAATTTTGGAATGATGCGCCTGATCAGTCCACTTGTTTCCTCACGTGTCTCCAGTTTGATTTTAGTATAAGGGCAAATTGTTGTTTTTAGAATAATTATTTTTTGCTACATATGAAGAAATTGTTAATAGTAGCGAACCGATAATTATAAATAGACAGCCTGATTGCAATTCAATATCGCTTGTTATTGTCTTATTAACATACGCTAGTTTTTCTAGAGTTATGTTGACAGTAGAATAGGTTGAATATAATGTGATCAATGAAATGATACCTGGAATATAGAGAAATTTATATACGTGAAAGTAAACTAAAATTAAGGAAATAAGTAGAACACTAAATAAAAATAGTCCGTCATTTTTGCCAAATGAAATTAAGTCAACACTTATTAAAGATAGGTAGCTGATTGTAATAACCTGGTTGGTCCCGGGGATTAAAAAGCTTAATAGCGGCATTAGCATGCCAGTGGTTAATAATATTAAACCGCTTAGACCAGTAAGAATTTTTTTATCAATAATTAATCACCCCCCTATTTACATATATTGGAATTCATTTTGTCTTATTCCCAAGATATAGTTGAGCTAGTCTTTTAGTTATCCTTATGGTACAGTTACTATATATAATTAATTGGGAGGCCAAGGTGTGACACTTTCAGCAAATTTACTTGACTGGTATGACCGGAATCGCCGGGAACTACCCTGGCGGATAGATAAAGATCCCTATAAAATTTGGGTATCAGAAATAATGCTGCAGCAAACTCGAGTGGAGGCTGTCAAAGAATATTACACCCGTTGGCTGAGAAGATTTCCGACGCCTTATGAATTAGCGGCTGCGGAAGAAGAGGAAGTGCTTTATTACTGGCAGGGACTTGGCTATTATAATAGAGCGCGAAATTTACAGGCTGCCATGTCTGAAGTGTGTGCAGCCTATGGCGGTGAAATTCCTAATGACGAGGCAGCGCTCAAGGCTTTGCCGGGTATTGGAGAATATACGGCAGGGGCTATTTTAAGTATTGCCTTTGACTGTAGGACGCCAGCTGTGGATGGGAACGTCCTGAGGATTTTTAGCCGCTTGTTCTACGTTACTGAGGACATAACTAAAAGTAAAACTAAACGGTTAATTAGTCGGTTGGTTAGTGAATATATAAGCTTAGAGCGTCCGGGAGATTTCAATCAGGCCTTAATGGACTTAGGCGCCATGGTATGTATTCCGCAGACCCCGCGCTGTGCAGAGTGCCCGGTATTAGATTTTTGCCAGGCGTATGCTCTTGACGTGCAGTGTACATTGCCGGTTAAACCTGCAGCCAAAGCGCCTCGGGAGTTAACTTTGGTTGCGGGGATAATTCAGCGCGGCGGCGAATATTTAATAAGGCGGCGTCCGTCGGGGAATGTTTTGGCGGGCATGTGGGAGTTTCCCGCAATTGAAATATGCGATGAAAGCTGTGAGAAAGCCACATTAGAGCAGTTTATTTACACCCAGTTTGCACTAAAGGTACTAGTTCAGGAAAAGGCTTTTAATTATGTGCATATTTTTAGTCACCTAAAGTGGTATATTAATTTTTATCATTGTCAGTGTTTTACAGGGGAGGTTCTTTTTCAGGATACTCAGTGGATTGCCCTCAGTGAGTGGGAAAATATAACGTGGGCAGGGCCGCATCGAAAAGCTGCAGAAGCTCTGTGGAAGAATAGCGTTGGAGGAGGACCTGCGGCCTAAATAAGCTTAGCGAATGACAAGCCTTTTAGTTTGACGAAGTAACAAATGTCGTAAGCAATACAAATTCAACGCGAAGCGTTGATAGACTTTATTGGTAAGTAAGGTTTCCAAAAACGAAAGATGCGAAAAAGCATTCGCTCTCTAGGAACACTCAGGAGCGTTTTTCATTTGCTAAGATTATAAAAAGTATGTTGACATGATAAAATAATCATGATATTATATACAAGCTGTCAACGACAGCGAGGTAAGAAAAAGCAACACAAAAAAATATATTGACACAATGGAATGAATGTGTTAATATAAATAAGCTGTCATTAAGCGATAGCGAAACAAAGTGTTCTCTGAAAACTGAACAATGTAAGCAATGCATTAATAATGCAAGCCAGATGTGCGACGTACTGGTTAGTCAGTTTTATCTGATTAGTCTGTACGGGGAACAATTATCGCTTCGGCGATAAACAATTCCAAAACA
>JAJFUN010000024.1 GCA_021372375.1 Pelosinus sp.
ATATCTCCTTTTGTGCTAATATTGAGCATAGGCTCAAGAATAGTTTAGCACTGAGGAGAATATGAAAAGTGCCCCGGCCCGCTAGAATTAGGTCGAAGCACTTCTTTATTAGGAAAGCCACTGCGTAGCAGTTTAGTACAAATATACGATTCGTGTAAAAGTTCGACCCCCTAAAGTATGGGGTGTCATTTTATTGTGCACACAGCTTAATAAAATACTAAACCCTAAAATGGCTGACTGCTGTATGTAGATTCTGAGCCAGTTTAGCCAGGCTTTGGCTGGATGAGGCAATTTCTTCCATAGATGCCGATTGCTCTTCCGTAGCTGCTGACACTGTCTGAGCTTCTCCCACTGTTTTTTTACTCTGTTCATCAATTTCTTTTACAGATATCACAATTTTTTGACTGCCACTAGCCATTTGCTGCATAACAGAAGAAATCTCTTTCACTTGCCCGGATACATCAGCTACTAATGCTGCTATTTCTTCAAATGCTTTTCCAGCGGTTGTAACAACCTCTGTCCCAACCTTTACTTCACGAGTTCCCTCGTTCATGGCAACAACAGCTTTATCTGTATCACCCTGAATTTCACTAATTAGGGTGGCGATTTGTTTTGCTGCATCTTGTGATTGTTCAGCCAACTTACGAACTTCTTCCGCCACAACCGCGAACCCTCTTCCCTGTTCGCCCGCTCTCGCAGCTTCAATCGCAGCGTTTAGTGCCAATAAGTTTGTTTGCCCAGCAATGCCGGAAATTGTATCTACAATCTGCCCAATTTCCTTAGATCTTTCACCCAGCTTGGCCACTACTTGTGCAGAATTACTGACTGTTTGTTCAATATGAGCCATTTGACTAACGGCTTCCTCTACCGAGGAATTGCCTTCTTTTACTTTATCAGCAGCACGTTCTGATTGGCTGGATACTTCATTGGAACTGGCTGCTGCTTGCTGTATTTTAGTTGACATCTGCTCTACTACAGCGGATGTTTCATTTACTGCTTTCAATTGTTTTTCTGCTCCCTGGGCTACGTCATTAATTGATCCGGCTACTTGTGTTATAGCCTGGGAAGATTGCTCAGAGCTTGCTGTCAATTCCTCAGAAGAAGCAGCAACCTGTTCAGCCGACTCATTGACCTGTTTGAGAACGGTACGGAGACTCCCCCGCATGTTTACCAGGGCATCACCTAATTGACCAATCTCATCTTTCGTCACAAATCTACGTGGTCTATCACGAAAATCTCCGGTAGCTAACTCTTCACACGCTAATATCATTGTCTGTAAGGGTTTCGTTATCATTCTGCCAATCATCCAAGAACACAGAATAAACAGAAGAATTGCCGTCATCATAATTCCAAGCATTAACATCTTAGATTTTTCAAAATCGACTTGATTTTGATCATTTTTCTCCTTGGCCTTTTTTACACTATAATCCGCAAGTTCTTGCGTATAGTTTTGGAATGCGTCCATGCGGGGCACAACAGTCTGCGCATATAATACGTAGATTTCTCCTGCTTTTTTGTCTCTCTTCAATGACAAATTGATTACTGTATCTCTGCTCTCACTATAATTTTTTAGTTCCTCGCGCAATTTTCGAAGCGTTTCAATCTCAAACGGATCTAAATCTGCTTTTTCATATTCCTCCAGATCGTTGGCAAACGCAGCCCTTCTTTTATCTAGATCATCTTTCACTTCTTTAATACGTTTATCATCTTGAGCAAGCAGAAGCTCCAACATATCAACTTGAAAGTGTCTCGATTGCGCTTCACTATTATTCAAAAATTGCACCGGTAACAAGTTATTTTTATACATTGCTGTCAAGTTTTGATTAGATTTCAACACATAATAATAACCCGTATAGCCCACAACGAATAGAGATATAACCGCCAAAACAATTAAAATACTTAACTTATAAATTATTCTTATGTTAGCAAACCATTTCATTTATATTTACTCCTCGTACAATAAGTTTTGCATAAAAAATCCGCTATTGGTTACAGAACTTATTTTATTTTTTTCAACACGTAATGGAATCCCTGATGCTAAAATATTTGTAAGAAACTTTAGCAAAAATACCCCCTTTCAGTTTTCTCGCAACCAAAATTTTTATTTTAATAATGACATAATCGTCGGCTATAGCTTAACCTTAATTGCATTCCGCTACTAAATCTACTTAATAGTGTCAAATTCGACACTATTACTTTTTAATTATGACATAATTTCTTTAACTAACATATTATCAATTTGTTAATTTTAATTAAAATTATTGCAATTTATTATCACACTTCTTGCGTAAACTTTTGGAACATTGCAACCATATCGTTCTTACAATCTACTGGGCTTTAGAGGGTTGCTTGAACTGTTGTTTATGATAAGCCAAAAACTCTTTCGTCTGATGTACGGAAAAATTTATGATTTGGCTCTTGCTGATTCCTGCTTCCTCAGCTAAAGCCACCGCATTCACATTTTCCCCTACGTTATAACAGATGTGCGCGTCGCTGTTAATACAAACTCGTACATTGTGTTTTTTTGCCATTCTTGCAAACTCATTGCACTGTGTGAAACTCCCACGCCTAACGATAAACGAATTATTATTCAGTTCCAAGGCCTTATTATAATGCTTGGCAACAAGAACTACTTCTTCCACATTAACAGGAAATTTAGGATTGCCGGGATGTGCTATGATGTGAACGTATGGATTCTTGATAGCTGCAATCATGGCCTGTGTGTTATGTTCAATACTGGTTCCGGTATATCCAGTTGATTCATGGAATCCAGCCAAAACAATATCCAGATAATCAGCTAACACCTCTTCAGGCATATCAATACTGCCTCGCATATCTAGAATATTGACCTCAGCGCCCCGCAAAACCTCAACTCCCTGCATAATTCGCGGCAAAGATATCATATTTGTAAAATGATACCAATGGGGTACCCCGGGCATCTGTAATCCATGATCAGTAATCGCAACCATTTTTAGTCCTTTTTCACTGGCGCTCTCTACTATTTCTTTAATTGTGCTATACCCATGACCGCTCGCAATGGTATGAACGTGCAAATCAGCTTCCAACCTCATTTATATCACTTCCTTTAAATAATTATTTTGTACCTTAGCTACAGATACACTTAAACTTCTTATATCCTGTATTACATGCGCCGCTGCCCCTAAATAAAAAACCGCTTTGTCCAAATACCCCATCCTTAGGTATTTAACAGCGGTCTTATAATGGGATATATATTCAAAAGCAGCACTTGAAAATTGCCAAAGTCCTTGTTTGGTACTAGCTGGAGAAAGTGATGAATATTTTTCCAATCTTGATCAGCCCACACTACACCTAACTGCAGCTGGCCGTAATATGCTTTTAATAACATTGCTTCTTGCGAAAAACCAATTGCCTCATACAGTACTAATGCCTGATCATTACAGTATTGATGGGTGATGCAACGAGAAGTATCTATAATACGTTGTATTGGGCTAGTAGTAAAAGTAAGCATAGCCATACCTTGGGCAGTAATATTCTTTAGCATCAATAAACCTCCCTAAAAAATCTACAAACCTGCTATTCTTTCAGCAGCACCGCCAGCTAGTATATACAAATCACTGGCAATAACATCCGCTGCATCATAATTACTTAGCTTCCTACATTGTTGTTGCATGGTGTTTAAAATGATAGTTTCTTCAAAAAAAACCTGCTTTATTATTGATGCTACATCTTTTTCATTTCTAGCCCACAATGCCGCACCTTGCCTAACAAGATATTCTGCATTATCCTCTTCTTGCCCAGGTAGTGGATCAAACAAAATCATTGGCAAATTTGTCGCTAACGCTTCACTACAAGTAAGGCCGCCTGGCTTGGTAACTAATAAATCTGATTGCCTCATCAATGCAGCTACATTGTTCACAAAGGGTAGAATATTAATTCTGTTTTTAAACGTTGCAGATAAAGATTCTAACCTGTTCTTTAGATCTGCATTTTTTCCTGTTAAAACTGTAATTTCAATAGCCTGTGACGAATTCCCCGTTATCCGCAGCACCAGTTCCATTCGCCCCATGCCCAAACCTCCGCCCATAACTAATAGTTTAGGCGTATTTATTGAACTCTTGTCAATCGGATAAAAGCCTCTGCCGACAGGAATACCCGTTATCCGAATCGCTTCATTCCGAATACCACGAAATACTAATTCTTGCTTAATTTCTCTATTCGCTACAAAATAGCGATCAACCTCATTGGCAATCCACCATTGATGAGCTACAAAATCTGTAATTACTCCTGCTAGCATGTACTTTAAATGTTTTTTATTACGTAAATGACTTGCTGCCCCCAATGGAAACGGATGTGTACACAAAATTACATCCGGACGATAATTAACAATAAGCTTTTCAATAATTTTTTGGTTGGCGGCGTTTATAAATTGGATAAGTTTACTGGTTCGCGAGTTTGCTGTAAGAACATATAGTCCTTTATACACACGTGGAGCAGTTTTAAGCATACCATAATAAGAAAGCTTTACTAACTGCATTAATTCCATTTGTAGCCTGTTTAATTTAGGATAGTCAAATCGGGCACTTTCCAAAAAATCAACTACATTCACACAACAATCGTTATACTGCATCATCTCTTTCTGTAGTGTACAAGCGGCTTGAATATGCCCATCTCCAATTGATGCTGATATGATAAGAATCCTTTTAGGTCTCATAAGATTGCTCCATTCCATATAGTAATGCCCTATCTATCGATTATGCACTAAGCTTATCACACCGCAAATCATAAAAAGTTAATTCTTTATTAGATTTCTGTAAAAATCGATATTCTATTTAATACCATAATAAACCCGCGAATAATATATATATCACGCGACAAAATTAAGGGCCACCCCCGGTTTGGTAATTGATGGATAAATTCCCACAACCAGGGGGGGTACAAGAGTTCAGGGACGGTTCGTTAAGGGTACAATCGGAAGTTTTGCGCGGTGAAAAGGCTCAACTAGCAGCAGATACTGCAGGTTAAGCCTCTAATTCTCTACTCGCAAAATTTTTGATTGCCCAGGAAGAAAGAAATCGCGTCTAGTTTGCCTATGGATTTTCAAGCGGACGCATCCGGACACCTTGTCGAGTTGATAATGGAGACAGCAGGGACATTCCTTGTTTGGCAACTTTATAGTGACAGATAACGTTCGAATAATTATATAGCTTAAGGGGACATTAATATTTACTAGTCATCTCTTCACAGCTCTCCACATTCCAAATCGACAGGTGGGATAATATGCAATTTTTCTTTGATATTTTATTCGCCAGAATTAATCTTTTAATTGTGCTGCTCTTATGTATCATTTATATTTTTAGAAAACTAATAATAAAGCACTTTGCTAAAAGTGACGGTTTTATACAGACACAATATAAATTCTTGCGGAAGCACCACAAAGTTCTTGGGATATTAGCAATTATCCTCGGCCTGATTCACGGTCTTCTCTCTTCTGATGAAATGTTCTCCTTAAACCTTGTTACCGTTAGCTGGGTTCTGTTGATACTCCTTTCTTTTAGCTGGTATATTAGGGTAAAAATCAAAAAAGAATGGTTATATTATCATCGTGGACTAGCCGCATTATTTGTTGGCGTTCTCTTCTTTCATATTGCTGGAGTCGGTGGTTTTACTTCAGATTTTCTTAGCTTATATCCAGCCAAAAAGCCAATCTCCGATAGTCCTAATCCAGAAAGCGCCAAAATAATTAAGCCGCCTATCACCAATAACTTATTTATCGATGGGGTATATACAGGTACAGCCACTGGATATCGATCAGGTCTAGTTGTTCAGGTAACCGTTTCTCACGGAGCAATCACAAATATAATAATTGTTTCTCATAACGAAAGAGGTTCTGAACATTACGGCTTAGCTATGAAGCAAGTTCCCGCAGAAATCGTCAAAAAACAATCTACTAATGTAGATGGAGTCTCAGGTGCTACAAAAACCTCAAATGGTATCAAAAATGCAGTAAATGACGCTTTATCAAAAGCTGGGGGGCAATAATCTTCTCCTCTTATTGTATAGCACTTTCATTCCGGTGCTATATAGTGACCTGATCTATCCTCTCCAGAAGATGCTGAGCTTTTTCATAAACATGAATAATCCAGTATGAGAAATACTTATTCTGATTTTGAAAAAGGTTCCGGATGTATTGTTACTTCACACGGCGAAAATATTGTTTTTATTTCGGCTTCCACTTCATCACATATTGAATGCGCTTGGTATAAACTCAAATTACCATCAAGCAAAATATACAAATCTATCAACCTTTTGCTCCCGGAGCGCCTAGAGTGAATGTGTTTATAACCCTTTATCACCGGAATTTTTTCAATTATGTTTTGAATTATTATCCGTTCTTCATCCGGCAGAGCTACATCTATCAATTCATGGATGCTCTTTATTGTCATATCATAGCCAGCTTTAAAAATTATTACAGCAACAACTACAGCAATAACTGAATCAAGCCAATATAGACCAGTAATTTTAATTGCAACCAGTCCAACTAAAACACCGATGCTTGTCCAGATATCTGCCTGCAAATGAAGAGCATCAGCTTCAAGCGCATGGGATTGTGTCGCTTTTGCTACCCTGAACAGATTCCGCGATACAAAATAGTTTATAGCAATGGACACAACCATTATTACAATACCATATTCCAATGCTTTAGGCGCTTCGCTCGTAGAAAACTTCTGGACTGCTTCAAAGACTATCCAAATAGCTGCTGCTATGATTAAAAGCGCTTCGACTGCTCCTGATAGGTTCTCGATTTTTCCATGCCCATAGGTATGTTTTATATCAGGTTTTTTATCAGCGTTAGAAACAGCAAAATAAGCAATAAGGGCTGCTAGAAGGTCAACCGCCGAATGAGCCGCCTCCGAGATAACACTTACTGAGCCAGTAAAAATTCCCACAACCAGTTTCGTTAATACAAGAACAGAATTAGATATCACAGAAACGCTAGCTGCGCTCTTTTTGCTGCTAAAAGAAAATCCAAAAACTTTATTCATATATCCTCCCTATTAAAATAAATCTGCATTTATCAACAATAATATCACTACTTCTTAGCCGCTATTATTAAAAATAACTAAAAAAAGCCTATGGAACATTTTCTGTCCCACAGGCTTTTGTAATCCTGCTGCCGTCAAAGGCCCAGCCGCATTAACTCCTTAATAAGTTAACCGCCTGATCAGTTTGTACTGTAGTTTCATGCAGCGCAAAGAGATGCTAAAATCATAACATGCAAGACTATATAAAGCAATATGTTTTTTGCAATACTCTGTATTTATTATTTAAAATAATCAAAAATTCTATGCACCTGCAAGAAATCAATCACTGTTTAAAATTATCGGCCTAGCCGCTGCGCTAGTTTCTGCAATTTTGCCGACCGCTGTTCAGTAGTCGGATGCGTACTAAAGAGACTAACCAGCCAATCACCGCCTTTTAGCGGATTTACAATAAACATATGGGCGGTCGCTGGTGTAGCCGACGTAGCCGCTGTAAATGTCTGATGCTTGGCATAATACTCCAGCTTTTGCAGCGCACTAGCCAAAGCCTGCGGATTGCCAGTCAAAAGTCCGCCGCTTTCATCAGCTATATATTCCCTAGACCTTGAAATACCGAGCTGAATAAGCGTCGCAGCCAAAGGAGCCACTACCATCAGGAGTACTGATCCGATGATTCCACCAGCACCCTCTTCTTGCCCCTCATCATTATTACGCCCAAAGCCGCCAAACATGGCTGCCCATTGCGCCATATTAGCAATCATGCTGATCATCCCGGCTAGTGTAGCCACAATGGTGCTAATCAAGGTATCGCGGTTTTTCACGTGCGACAATTCGTGGGCCATAACCCCTTCCAGTTCCTCGCGGTTTAAAATGCGGAGGATGCCGCTTGTAGCCGCCACCGCAGCATGCTCGGGATCGCGACCAGTCGCAAAGGCATTGGGCATATCAGTTTCCATAATATAAACTTTGGGCATAGGCATCTCAGCCTTACTGGCCAAATTTACAATAATTTCATATAGTTCCGGTGCTTCTTGAACAGTAACTTCCCTTGCCCCATACATATTGAGCACGATTTTATCACTGAACCAATAGCTGCCAAAATTCATAGCCAGCGATACCAGGAACATGATCATCATGCCACCCCGGCCTCCGAACAAATTACCAATCGCTAATAATAATCCTGTTAAACTAGCCAATAGCAATACCGTCTTCATATGATTCATACAAAATTTTCCTCCTAAAATAGTTTTATTCATGCACTTAAAAATTCTATTAATACAAAAACATGTGCAATTTCGACTACTAACCACTCTCCCTATTTTTTATACTGGTTATGTATACAAAAAGACCTTTGCCTTAAATAACTAAGGCAAAGGTCTGGCTAAACACGAAGTGTCAGTAGAGCCGGCGGCGAAAAACCACGTATTGACGACTCGACTTCAGATTTCTCTGAAAGTTACTCCCCTTTGTGCAATTATTATATATCCCAAAAAACTAAAAGTCAAACAAATCACAACTCATATTATTACGAATAGCAAACCGCTCTGCGCAGATTAAATATGCCTAAAAAACTATGTGAGGAAGGCCTCACTCCGGCAATGACTCTCTTTTAAATCTTTTGACAAAATATACGCCTACAGCAATTACCCCAACTATACCCAAGGTAATAAAAAGAACTTCAGTGGAGTGCTGGGTAAAGATATGTTCCGCCCTGGCTCCATAATAATAAATTAAAATTCCCTCTAGCAAAAAACGTTTACCTCTGCCAAGGAGCGACATGCAAAAAAATAAAGGAAAATTAATTTTTAGTGCGCCTGCCGTAATACTTACGAACTTATAAGGAATTGGCGCCATTGCCGCTAGAAAGACAGCCCATTTTGCATTGTTATCAACAAAACCTTGAATCTTGTCCTGATATTTGGCAGGTATCATTTTTTTAGAAGCAGGTAAGCCAATTTTATTCCCAATTGCATAGCCAATAAAACCACCAAGAACTGAAGCGATTGTGGCCATACCACCATAATAAATCGCATGCTGCGGCTCAGCCATTGCAAGCGGTATCAATATAATATCAGGCAAAATTGGTGAACAGAAAGACTCTGTAAATGCAGCTAAGACTAATCCCAACAGTCCCCATGCGATAAATAACGTGATTATTTCTTCCATCTAGTTTCCTCCAAAATCTAATATAAAATAACAATAATTTAGCACGGCTAAAATATTTTCTATGGTATACTTTCCAAAGCTATATGAAAAATGATTAAAATTACTATAACTAAAACAAATAGCAGCCATTTTCCTATCCCATTTTCTGTTCGCCCCCAAACTTCCGCGTAAATGAGAATTAAAGCTTTTTAAATTCTATGAGTAAAAAATCAAATCCATACAATTTACTTTTTAAATTAGTATTACTTACAGAAAAAAGTTTTTCTGGTAAAACCACCTCCCCTATATTTTAAATATAAAAATAAACCCGTAGAATCAATAATTGATCCCACAGGTTTTCCTGCTGCATAAATGCCCAGCCACACCGAAATTCGGTCGCCTGATCTTGCCACTATTTTTATAGTGGATATTATATCAGATAACCCTCATATTGCGCAATAGATCACGAAATTTAGTTATATATATTATTTTTACCCATTTTACTTACTTATACGTTCATTTTCTTGCATTCTTCTAGTCACTTCTACCCATAGAATCAGGATATCACCAATCAATACCAGGACTAATCCTAAAACAAGAATATCACTTAAATTCCTCATTTCCTCACCTATAACATTAAATTTTGCGCCATTGGGTCAATAACTCCGCCCAAGCGGCATAACACTGATAACTTGCTGATTACGTATAAAAATAACCCCACAAGCAATTTTAAGAACTATGTGATCGTGCTCTACTTCAAGCAGCCTTCCGCAAAGTGACTTGCGAGTCGTTTCTATAGCTACATTCATTCCTGTAATCGACACCAATCTTTTTAGCCAGTCCGGTTCTACAGGAGTAACCATTTCTGGCATTTTAACTTCGCCTTTCACTATTGACGCCTCCCTTATGGGCAAAACGCTGTATGTTACATAATATGCTATCGGAGCAATAGTAGTTCCTTAAGACTAAGTACTACTTGTATCTTTATTCTAATATAATAATAGCATTCTACACTACGAGGTGCCTAGAATGCACGAACTAACTCTGGTGCAAAGCATGATTACCAAAATTAGCGAAAGCGCCGCTATACAAGGAATTCAGCATATTAGCCGCATAAACCTGGTAAACGGAAAATTTAGCGGTGCTAATACCGAAGCCCTGCTTCTTGCATTTTCTTTATTTAAAGATATTCCACTTTTCAAGAATGCTGCGCTGGAAATAGAAGAACCAGAAATTATAGCAATGTGCAATTCTTGCCACAAAGAATTCATAGTTGAGGCTTATCTCTTTAGATGTGCTTATTGCTCTCAGAACAATGTAAAAATAGCGAGCGGCCAGGAATTGTACATCAATTATTATGAAGGGGAATAAAAATTAAGGAGGAGAGCATATTGCCTAAAATCGATTTGGTAGCAGGCTTACTTGACGCCAATGAAATGCTGGCTGAGCAAAACAGAACGTTATTTAAACAAAGCAAGGTGTTTACCGTCAATTTAATGGGAGTCCCCGGAACAGGTAAAACCAGTATTTTAGAAAAAATTATTAGCTCCTTAAAAGATAAATTATTAATCGGCGTTGTCGAAGGTGACTTGTATACAACTACAGATGCTGAACGTATTGAAAAATTAGACGTACCTACCGTACAAATAAATACTAAAGGTGAATGCCACCTTGATGCAGGTACGGTAAGAAAAGCCTGTTTAGATTTACCTTTACACCAAATTGATCTCCTATTTATCGAAAACATCGGTAACCTGGTCTGTCCCGCTGAGTTTGACCTGGGTGAAAATGCCCGCTTAATGGTAATCAGCGTTACAGAGGGAAATGATAAGCCCTGGAAATATCCGCTGATGTTTAGACGAGCTGACGCAATTATTGTAAATAAAACGGATTTAATCAATTATACTGACTTTGATTTAAAGCAGTTTACCGAAGATATGACTAATATTAATCAAGCAGCCAAAATATTCCCGGCATCTGCGACAACAAGCTCAGGAATTTCTGATATTGCTGATTGGTTATACAAAAAAATAAAGAAGCAAGCTAAATGAACGATGAAGCTTGGCATTTTAAACTTTTTGGCATTGTACAAGGCGTAGGCTTTCGTCCTTTTATACACCGCTTGGCCAAAAAGTGTAACCTAAGCGGCTGGGTGAATAATTCAGCTTCAGGCCTAGAAATTTGGACGGAAGGAGAAAAAAACGAGCTGAAATTATTTAAAGAAGGCCTCCTAAGAAATCCGCCCCCCTCTGCCCAAATTGAGCGATATGAAATAACCGTTAAAGCACCAGCCGGATATACAACCTTTTCAATAAACGCCAGTGATAATAATACCGAGGGCTATACCTTCCCGCCTCCAGACACTGGTATTTGCGAGCAATGCCTAAAAGAATTTAGCGATCCCAAAAATCGCCGGTATAAGTACTTAATGACAACTTGCGCCGAATGCGGGCCGCGTTTTTCCATAATTCATTCTCTGCCTTATGACCGGGAAAGTACGGCAATGAAAACCTTCACTTTATGTCCTGTATGTAACAAAGAATATAACGATATCCAAAGCAGGCGCTATCACACCGAAGCTATCGCCTGTCCGGTATGCGGGCCCCGTGTATGGCTGGTAGATGAAAGCCATAATACGATTCAGCAACCAATAAATGAGCTCTTAAAGCTCGGAAAAATCATTGCCATAAAAGGTATCGGCGGATTTCACCTGGCCTGTGATGCGCTCAATGAAACGACAATTTGGCGTCTACGCAGTGGGAAAAAGCGCAATGATAAGCCTTTTGCCATTATGTGCCGCGACTTAGCGGCTGCTAAAGAGTATTGTCAGCTCAATGCGGCTGAAATCAAGCTTCTGACAAGCAGCGTAAAACCCATTGTCTTGCTGCAAAAAAGAAGTAAAAAGCTGCCCTATAACATTACTCACGGACTAAATACAATTGGTGTAATGCTTCCCTACACGGCCCTTCACCACGCTTTATTTGACACTAAGCTAAATGCAATTGTCTTAACAAGCGCCAACCTGTCTGATGATCCGTTAATCGTCAGTAATCAAGCGGCTTTAGAAAAGCTGCATGGCATAGCTGACTTTTTCCTGTTTCATAACAGGGTGATTATTAATAGCTGCGATGACTCGGTAGCCGCGGTTATCGGCTCAGATGCGATAGTTTATCGAAGATCACGCGGCTACGTCCCTGTGCCGCTCAGTATGAAACAGGAACACTATAGCGTACTCGCCTGCGGCGGCGACTTAAAAAGCACTTTCTGTATACTTACCTGTCACCATGCTTTCTTAAGTCAGTATTTTGGCGATTTAGCCAACTATGAAAACTATCGGCGCTATCTTAAGGCAGTCTCCTTTTATAAGAAAATAACTAAAACAAAGCCGATAATAGTGGCTCACGACCTGCATCCAGGATATACCTCTACAGCCTACGCGCAAAAATTAGAAGATGTATTTACCGTTGGTGTACAACATCACCATGCACATTTTGCCAGCTGTATAGCGGAAAATAACATTTCCAGGCCGATTTTAGGCGTTGTCTGTGATGGCACAGGCTATGGAACTGATGGAGCCATGTGGGGTTTTGAATTTATGTATGGCGATTACCAAGGCTTCGAACGGCTGGCTCATTTAGAATACTTAGCCCTGCCGGGCGGTGATACAGCCGTAGCGAATCCCTCGCATACTGCGCTCAGCTATTTGTACCACATTTTAGGGCATGACGGACTTGTCTTAGCAAAAGCCCTGCTTCCCCGCTTAACAAATAATGATATTACTACATTAGAGATGCAGTTAGACCAAAGCCTCGGAGTTTACAATACTTCAAGCTGCGGCAGGTTATTTGATGCTGTTGCTGCTCTTTTGGGCCTTTGTACTACAGTAAGCTACGAAGGGCAAGCAGCCATGCTCCTCGAAGCCATAAGCTATAAAAATGACTGCACGCCATACGGCTATGAACTCCTAGGCGAGCACTACCCTTATCAGCTGGCTGTCAACAAAGCAATAAAAGAAATACTACTTGATGTACGTAACGGTGTCGCAAAAGAAATAATTGGCGGCCGTTTCCATGCTACAGTCAGTGAAATAATCGTAGCCACTGTCAGCCGGCTGAGTCATGAAAAAGAGTGCCGGCAAGTGGCGCTAAGCGGCGGAGTGTTTCAAAACCGGATTTTAATAGAAAGCGTTATGAAAGGCCTCAAAAATAAAGGAATCGATGTCTTTATCCAGCGCAAAGTTCCGACCAATGACGGCGGCTTGGCGCTTGGTCAAGCCCTAATCGGCGAGGAGGTGTATAAGCGTGTGTCTCGCAGTAGTCGGCAAGGTACTCAAAATTGATAAGCTTACCGCCTTAGCGGATATAGAAGGCAACCATATTATAATTAACATTCAGCTAACGCCAAATGTAGAGATAGGTCAGTATATACTAATTCATGCGGGCTTTGCTATCGAAACCATGCCGGAAAATGAGTTTGTCACAGCGCAGACATTATTAACGGAGATTGCAAGGATGGTAAACCATGACAAGTGCTAATACACGCGAAACTGCAGCTTATGCACAAGCTTTATTAAAAAACATCCGGGAAATGGCGAAAACGCCAATCCGTATTATGGAGGTATGCGGCACCCATACCATGGCAATTGCCAAAAGCGGTATTAGAGAGCTGCTGCCTGACACTGTCACACTACTATCAGGACCAGGCTGTCCGGTATGCGTCACCGCAGAGAGTGATATTAACGCCGCTTGCCTTTTAGCGCGTCTTCCCAAGGTTATTTTAGCAACCTACGGAGATATGATCCGTGTCCCCGGCAATAACGACAGCCTAGCTTTAGAGATGTCAAATGGCGCTGATATCCGGATCATATATTCAAGTCAGGATGCCCTGCGCTTAGCAGCAGCAAATCCCGGTTACGAAGTTGTCCTCCTAAGTGTCGGCTTTGAAACTACTGCCCCGACAACCGCTATTGTCTTAGAAACCGCAATAAAAGAAGAAATCAGGAATTTCTCGGTATTATCACTGCACAAAGCCGTTGCGCCAGTACTAAACTTCTTGCTAGCAGACCCAGAGCTTTCTATTGACGCCTTTTTACTACCGGGACATATTTCAGTCGTTACCGGTATTGATGAATTTAAGTTTATCGCCGATAAGTATAAAAAGCCTTCTGTGGTAACAGGCTTTGAAGCTGTTGATATCTTAGAAGCCATCACCATGCTGCTTTTTCAGCAGCATGCTGGTGAAAAAGCAATTGACATACAGTATAAAGCAGTACGAAAAGAAGGAAATACCGCGGCCCGCAATTATATCAATACTTACTTTCAGCGGGTACATTGCGCCTGGCGCGGACTGGGGATAATCCCCTTCAGCGGTTATGCCCTTAAGGATGCCTATAGCAGTCTTAAGGCAGCCGTGCGATTTAATCTAAAACCGGTAGAACTTCCTGAAGCTTATTGTATCTGCGGCAAAATCATCAAAGGTCAAAAAAGACCGCAAGAGTGCGAACTATTTGGAACTAGCTGTACCCCTGCTGCGCCCCGCGGGCCGTGTATGGTATCAGAAGAAGGAAGCTGTGCAGCTATATACAAATTTGAATATATTAGGAAAGGAAAATAAAATGTACGATAAGATAGAACTAGCGCATGGCAGTGGCGGCAGAAAAACCCAGCAATTAATCAAAACTTTATTTCAGAATAAATTTAATAGTCCTATCCTTGACCAAATGCTAGATGCTGCTATATTGGAGATAAACGAAAGCCGCCTAGCCTTTACAACCGACTCTTTTGTCGTTACCCCTCTATTTTTCCCGGGAGGTGACATCGGTAAATTAGCCGTTTACGGCACAGTTAATGATTTAGCTGTCAGCGGAGCCATTCCCCTGTACATGAGTGCAGGAATACTATTAGAAGAAGGTTTTTTGCTGAAAGAGTTACAGCAAATCGTAAACTCCATGGCCGAAGCCGCCCAAAGCGTAAACGTACAGATTGTAACAGGTGATACAAAGGTAGTAGAAAAAGGCGCTGCCGATAAGCTCTACATCAATACTTCCGCCATTGGCGTTGTCCCAAAACACATTCATTTGCATCCAGATGGCATACGCCCTGGCGATGCCATCATTATCAGCGGCCAAATTGGCGAACACGGCCTTGCGATCAAAGCCAGACGGCAGGAATTTATAATGGATACTCCCCTCCAAAGTGACTCAATGAGCCTAGTACCGCTAACACAAGCTATACTTGAAGCACCTGATAAAGTACGCTGTATGAGAGATGCCACAAGAGGCGGAATAGCTACCACTTTAAATGAGCTCGCGGAGCAAAGCGGCCTGACATTTCTTATTGAAGAAGAACAAATTCCTGTCTCCCCAGTTGTGCACGGAGCTTGCCAAATACTAGGACTTGATCCCCTGTATCTGGCAAACGAAGGCAAATTCATCGCCATTACCGCACCAGAATATGCCAAAGCGGCAGTAACTACACTGCAAGGCCTTGCCTCGGGAAAGAACGCCCGCATTATCGGCAAAGTGATAAATGATTTTCCAGGCGCTGTAGTAATAAAAACCATTTTAGGAGCGCAGCGCATCCTACCGATGCTTGATGGCGACCCATTACCGCGAATATGTTAAAAGATACCCAAATCGGGTATCTTTTTTACTAATGGGTTGCGCATGATATGCAGGGATCAAAGGAGCGTATAATTCTTCCGGGAATTACATATTTAAGCTCTGGTGCAGATATAGCCGTGCCTACTAATGCTGTCTCTGCAGGCCCGCGTTTTCCCTGCTCATCCTTTGGGGAAAAGTTCCAAGCCGTTGGAGTTATGATATCATACCGTTCAACATGCTCATCCTTTATCAAAGCCGCATGCAGCAGCGGTCCACGCATGGCCTCAGTGACCGCAACCGCTTCATCAAGCACCAACTCCTTGTTTTGGTTTATGGAGGGCTCTCCAGGTTTGAGCGTAATCAGCCACTTTTCTACCAATTCGGCAATCAGCATAGTTTCTAGTGTGCGGGCAACAATCCGGTCCATTGTCGATGTACCGCCATGATAATAACCATTAATTAGCATTCTCGCTAAAGGTCCGCCCTCATAGTGCTGGCCTTGATATAAAACCGATTTTGTCCAAGTATAGGCTTCCGGTTTATAGGGAGCCGGATAAACCTCGGAATCGGCCAGAAATTTTGCGCGGCTAAACCAAGCGCGTGAAATATCTTCAGCAATTAGTTCTACTTTTGGCTTTGTTATACCGTTATTTGTCAAGACACCGTCTTGCCACAAAACCTCTTCATTTTTGCTGCCAAAACGGAACAAGCCAAAAGAAAGCAGCCGTCTATCCGTTTCGCCGATATGAAAATAATCCTGATAACAGCGCGCAATTAATTCAGTATCTGGAATTAAGCACCGTTTTATGAAATTAAGTACATTACGTACAAGAAATAACGCCTGGTTTATTTTATCGGCAGTAGGCGCTACAGCGACCCCGCCGTGCATAAAGCTGTGCTGGTGCGGCGCCTTGCCGCCAAACAGCGCCAAAACCTGATGACTTTCCTCAGCTGCTTTCACTGCGGCAAGATAGTGATCCGCCATTCGCTGGTTATCAGTCTCATCTAGTCTGCAGTCAAAACAGTTCTGATTAGTAAATGGCGGTCTGTCAGGCATTATGGCATAGTCTGGCAAGCCAAAAAAATAAAAATGCCGAATATGATTCTGCAGAAAATCTGCCCCTAACATGATATTTCTTAAATACTGCGCATTTTCGTCGATCGTATTATCATAGACCTTATCTAAGAGGTAACTGGCAATGGCTCCATGCGCGGTTGAGCAAATACCGCAGATCCGCTGTGTAAGATATACTGCATCAGTCACATGGCGCTCCCGCATAATATACTCATATCCCCGAAACATCGTACTGCTGACATCAGCTTCCGTAATTGCATTATTATCCACAGTAAGTTCGACTGACAATAATCCTGCTAGGCGGGTTACCGGACTAAATAATATCTTTTGGGGGCTCATTTTCGTTCTCCTTTCTTATCAGACTGCACAGCGTGCTTTTCTTTCTCTGGCAGCGGCGTAAAAAAAGGCGATGAACCATCAGGAAAGTCCTTATTTGTACAGCCAATACATGGAGTATTTACTTTTACTGGCCAACTGACATGGTTAATCCACTGACGGTATGGACAGTCAGAATTGGTTTTCGGGCCCGCACAGCCCTGTGAGAACATGCATTCTCTATCGCCAAGCTTTGCGGCAAAGTCCTCTTTATCAAAATACGAACGTCTTTGGCAATGCTTATGTACCGTAAATTCATAAAAAATTTTGGGTCTGCCAAGTTCGTCAAGTTCAGGCCTTCCATACATAATAAGATGTGCTAGAGTGCCTACAAACCAGTCTGGATTGACCGGACACCCGCTTACGTTTATAACCTCACGGTTAAGCACGCTGCTTACACCAACTGAACCGGTTATATTGGGTTTAGCTGACGAAGCCCCGCCAAAACTGGCGCAGGTACCAATGGCAACTACATACTGTGCCAACTCGCCAAGTTCCTGAACTGCCTGAAGAGCTGTAATATCTCCTTTTTTAGTCCGAACAATAACATTATATATGCCGCCGTCATTAGTCGGGATAGCCCCTTCGACAACAAGGACAAACCGGCCTTTTAATGCTTTGGCGGACGAAAATAGCTGCTGTACGGCATCCGCCCCTTGTGCCGCCATAAAAGTATTGCTGTACAAAAGGTCAATCATATCGGTAAATACTTGTTGCAAATAAGGATATGTCGTATTCATAAAAGCGATATTGTTATCGCCGCTATCACTGGTTTCCAGCCATATCACCGGCAGTTTTCCCTGTTTTGACTTGCTGAAAAAAGTCCGTACGGCAGGCAGCAGCTTTTCAGCTAAATTACTATTATTGCCTAACCGGTACTGCTCGCATAATTGAAGAAACTCTATATGCTCCATAGAATCCTCCCAAAACCCGTTTTTTCATTATATGCTACACTTTAATCTCCTATTTATAACTATCTGTCCGTATTTTTATTTTATAGTAATTTACACCAATATTTACTAAGGGAATTCGTCCATTTCATTTGCTTCACGACGAACTGCCGCTCCTGAACCGCTAGCTTTCTGCCTTTCATAACTTTAAAACAAGTAGTCCCTGAACACATATCTTCCGTCTGCATGCAGTGAATCAGTCCGGCCTTCACTTTTAAATTTCTCGCAATCCGATTATTGAACTTAACTATATTTCTACTAGTAATTTAGAGCCTACCTGCTTAATTGGTCCAACCTTTTAGCAATATCCGCTTTCTTCCCATTCTTAGTGGGACTATAACGAAAGAAATCACTGTACTAAAATCTCCTCCCTATCGCTCGTGGGTAAATCGGTGATCGATAGATAGGCAGTTCCCCTGGCTCTGAATCATTGCTCACCCAATCCTTCCCAAGACTTTCGTCTCAGTGGCATAACCTCGGGTTTACTCCTCATTACAGTGGCGGGACCGCGCCGGTATTTCACCGGACTTTTCGAAGTCCGGTGATTGTTTTTTTGCAAAAAATGTCGCACTAAATTTCCTTAGTGCGACAGCCCCTTAAAAAAATGCTTTTAATGGTTTCGATATTTCTCTATAGCCTGTCGCACTTTTTCCTCTGAAAAACCATACTCTTTGCCAATTTCTTTTATTGTTTTATTTCTATTTAGAGTTTCCGACAACCCGAGTTCTGTGATAATCTGTTCTTCATTTACCCCAAACACGGCAATCACTTCAGACCATTTCATCCAGCCTTTTATTTCACTAACACTTGTTAGTTGCGCTACAGCCTTAATACTAGGACTTTTTGCGTTCCAAAAACCACTCATCTGTGCCGCCCCCACTATGCCTACAAATACCGCAACGCTAACTAACGCGAAGGTTAAGGGCTTTACTTTAGAAAGTACGCTACTAAAACCAGCCCTTACTTCAAGTGATTTTACCGGACAAACCGACACGCATTGCAGGCATTTGCTGCAGCTGGTATCTTCCATTCGCGTTATCTGTGAAACCTCAATACCAGAAGGACATGTGCGATCACATTTCTTGCAGTTTATACAATATTGATCTCGTTCTATTTGAAATACCGAAAAACGGGAAATTAAGCCGGCAAACGCGCCTAGCGGGCATAAAAACCTGCACCAGGCTCGTTCTACCAAAAGCGAGATGCTCACAAAGCCAAAAATTATGAGCCAGCCTGTTATACTTTCCACATTCAAATGAAAGATTTGCTTATACGGATCATATTCCTCGAACCACAATCGATTTAACACCCAAGAAAAATAAACAATACCGCCTAACATGATAAATCGACCATAACTTAATACTTTTGCAGTTTGAGGGGGAATTTCAATTTTGCGAACAAAAAATTTCTGCCGAATTTTATAGAACCAATCTGACAATCCACCTAATGGGCATATCCAGCCGCAAAATACTGCACCCGCAAAAAGCGTAGTAATTATTAATGCCAACATTAACCAAAAGTTGCTTGAAGCCGTTTTTTGCAAGAAATTGCTTGTAGTTATATAAGTTGGCAGAGTTGCTAATGCCCCAAAAGGACAATATGCATCTAACGGGGGAGCACCGCTCGGTCCGCCGCCCACTATTTGATGCCGATATCCAATATAAAACATTAAACCGATAAATACGGTCTGAATTCCTAACCGAACCTTATTCATGTTCTATCTCCTCCTTTTTTAATCTTACGAAAGCTTGCGTATTTATAATAACAACACCATTTCAAGATTTAAAGAAGAGAATGTCAAGAAATTGTTAATATTTTAGGGTATAGCCGCCAAGGAAATATGGGAGGAGAGGAAACAAGGGGACAGGTGAGGCGTTTACTGGTAATTCTGGCATGAAACGCCTGCCCTGTCCCCTTGTCTCTTAACCAATGCCGGCAGCACCTAAAGAGTGCAATTATTGCTCACCTCTAAAGCAGTGGATTTACAACACAAAGAATGATATTTTGGAAAATGGACATTTTATTACTAGGACTCACCGCTTAACAAATACTTTGAACAATACATTCTGTCATCCAGTTGTCAAAGAATTACTAGTTGAGTTACAAAGCTGATGGAACACTATATAAAGAAAAGCTCAACCCATTTCGAGGTGATAATAATAGTCAAACATATATTTATGATTTGTCCCTTACTATTGCTAACATTATTTAGCATTAACTATACCAAAGTCACAGGCGAGGAAACCCTAAGTGAACTTACCAACAACTTCATAACAGTTACTGATACCACCGGCAATGTTATTTTGCAAACAGGTATCTCTGTTCATATCCAAGATGAATTTATCGATGAACAAAACCATGTATATATCATTACAGAACTACAAGGAACATCTGCAATTGCAGAATACGTCCGTGAAGAAGCTCTTAACTCGGAATTAATGGAAACCATATCTGTACAAGCCTCCTTTCAGCAAGAACAGCAATTAGTAGGTGTTTATCATACACATACTGACGAATCCTATATTCCTTCCGATGGAAAATCTTCAAAAAGAGGCAACGGCAGTATTTTGCTGGTAGGAGAAGCCTTCACTAGACGCTTAGCCGAACTCGGTTATCAAACCGATCATGACAAAACTCTCCACGACCCCCATGATGCAAACGCCTACCACCGTTCACGGCGAACAGTAATGAAACTATTACAAAAACAGCCAACTGCATTATTTGACCTCCACCGTGACAGTGCCCCCGCCCAAGTATACAACTATCAAATAGATGGGCAACCAGCTACCAAATTACTCTTGGTAGTAGGACGCCAAAACCAGTACAAAAATACCACGTTAAACTTTGCTAAAACCATTAAAGCTGCGGCAGATGCCAAATATAAAGGTTTAATAAGAGGTATTTTCATTGCTAAAGGCGGTTATAATCAGGATCTAGCCCCCCGCAGTATATTGGTCGAAATGGGTACTCAATATAATAGCCGTGAAGCTGCTGAACGAAGTGCCGCTTTATTCGCTGATTTAGTACCAAATTTTCTTGCGGCAAGTTCTGCTGCACCTTCCCCTAAAGCTCCGGTTAATCAACCTTCACCGACTCAAGAAGTAGTATCTGAGGATGATACAGATGCCGGATGGAGTTACGATCTCTTACTTATCACTGGCTCTATCATATTGGCCACAGGTGCTTTCCTATTTCTTAGCACAGGTAATCTTAAGGAAGCAAAAAAAAAGCTTCGAAATTTTTTTAAATTTGAATTTGGTGACATTTTTCAACGCAAAAAAAAATAAAGTCATAGATTATCTTTATTTATTAGTCATTTAAAAATCAACCCAGGGATTGTCACTAATAAGACGTTTCCTGGGTTTCTAATGCCTAAACAAGAATATCGACTAGTACTGTATGTTATTTTATAGACTATTTTTTTTATTTTATGATAAAATCTCTCAAAAGTTCAACGTAAAAGGAGTTGCCATCTTAATTGGAAAGTGACTCATCTTTAGGTTTAGAAATAGCGATAATTTTTATTTTAATTATTGCCAATGGTATTTTTGCTATGACTGAAATTGCAATTGTATCATCACGCAAAGCACGCTTAGAAAAAAGAGCGGCAGAGGGCAGCGCGGGCGCCAAAGCTGCACTCGAACTAGCTAGCGATCCTACTCAGCTCTTGTCTACTGTTCAAGTCGGCATCAGTGTAATAGGCGTTGTTACAGGGGCCTATGGTGGAGCAACCATTGCACAAGCATTAGCAGTCTACTTTCAGCCACTACCCTTAATCGGCGGATATGCCAATGCCCTTAGCATGGTAATGGTTATTGCTGCCATTACTTATCTATCGCTTATTATTGGTGAATTAGTGCCAAAAAGAATCGCACTCAATAATCCTGAGGCAATGGCAATTGCCATTGCGATTCCCATGCAGATTTTTGCTAGGATATTTTCTCCCTTAGTCAAGCTACTTAGTTTCTCCACTGAGTTTTCTTTAAAAGCCATAGGAATAAAAGAACCTGCTGATCCTGGAGTAACAGAAGAAGAAATCAAAATTATGATTGCTGAGGGAACGGCTATCGGAACCTTCGAAGAAACTGAAAAAGACATCGTTGACCGGGTATTTCATTTAGGAGATATGAGAGTTTCCTCTCTCATGACCCCAAGAACTCAAATAGATTGGCTTGATTTAGAAGAATCTGATGAACATAACTGGACAGTCATAACGGAAAGCCACCACTCTAAGCTGCCTGTAGCCAGCGGGAGCTTAGACGATATCGCGGGGGTGATTTACACCCGCGATATCTTAGCAGTCAGGCACAGTTCAGCTCTTCCCATAGAGCAAAATATTCAAGAGCCGCTTTTTGTTCCCCGCAATCTCCGAGCTTTTAAACTTCTAGAGCAATTTCAAAAAACAGGAATGTATATCGCCTTTATCATAGATGAATTTGGCGGAATGGTAGGCTTAGTAACCATTCATGATATACTCGAAGAACTAGTTGGTGAACTGCCGCAAGAAGAAGACAGTAACCCCAGCATTGTCAAAAGAGATGATACCTCTTGGCTGATGGATGGTCTTTTACCGATTGACGAATTCAAAGAGTTATTTGACTTCAAAGAAATGCCGGGAGAAGACAATGAACATTATCAAACGTTAGGTGGTTTTATCACATCCTATTTAGGTAATATGCCAAAAACAGGGGAAACTTTTGAATGGGCCGATTTTAAATTTGAAATAGTGGATATGGACAGAATGCGCATTGACAAAGTACTAGTCACTAAAATCAACTAAGTTTTTTGAAAAATAATAAGGGGAGCAGCAGTATAGGTTAGCCTAAACCGCTGCTCCCCTTATTACGGTTTCTTGATTATCCGGCGCGATAAAACCACAGAGAACTTATATAATGGTGTCTTCATATATTATACTAGATAGACATAATGTATCGAAGTTGAGAAAGGAGTGTTAAATTTGGTTTATAGTAGAAATCGATATCCATGGCAAATTAACATGCCCATGTACGATCACGATAAACTGTATTCCAATTATAAAATGTGTCACTGCCCTTACCATAAATATATTTATAGCACTTGTAATCAATTCCCCTGCCATTATCCTCATCCCTGTCCTCCTATTAAACTAAAGGACTATGGGCCTAACCCCTTTGTTGTTAACATTGAAAAAGCTACAAAGCAAAACAATAATTTTCGTATCGCCTTATGGACAGGTAAATATTTTCAACTTACCTTGATGAGTATCAATGTAGGAGAAGATATAGGTTTAGAAAATCACCCAAATCTTGACCAATTCATACGCATTGAAGAAGGTCAAGGACTTGTCAAAATGGGAGATAGCAAAGCTAGGTTGAATTTTCAAGCAAATGTACGGGATGATTATGCCTTCATTATACCTGCTGGTAAATGGCATAATCTAATTAATACAGGCGACATGCCAATTAAATTATATTCTATTTATGCACCACCGCAGCATCCACATAGTACAGTTCACGATACTAAAGAAGATGCTGAAGATGACCACCGTTGCTACTACCGAAGAGATTTTTAAAAGAACTTAAAAAGGACATACTTTAGAACAAAATACCATAATCCGAATACTTTATTTTTCTGTCTCTACATTTGGATTCTCTTTACTAAGCTTACCAGTAATGAAGATTAGTACAGCTATTATGATAATAGTTGCCGCCATATTGGTCGTTGTAAGCAAATGCTTGGGTACTGCCTCATACAGTCCAAACAAACCAAAGAATATAAAGATTAGCGCTGCAGCCCATTTAACTGCCCGCTCGGGAATTCTCTTACCAAGCACAATACCAATAATGATGCCAATCCCGTCCGCAACCATCATGCCAGCAGTAGTTCCTAGCCAAACTGGAATAATAGTATTAAATTGAGCAGCAAGAGCTACCGTGGCTAATTGGGTTTTATCACCCATCTCAGCCATAAAAAATGCTATGGCAACAGTCCAAAATGGACTTCTACCGGTATCCTTATCTTCCCCTTGGAGCTCATCACCCCGGATTGTCCACAGGCCAAATAAAATAAACGATATTGCAGCTGCTATCTGGATATAGCTCAGTGGCATGAAGTAGGTTATATAGTTTCCCACAACGACGGCGAATAAATGGTTTAAGACGGTGGCAGCAAATACCCCCCACATAACCGTTTGCCAACGATACCGCGTTGCAAAAGCCATGGCTAATAGTTGTGTTTTGTCACCCATTTCAGCTAATACAACGAAAACCAGCGACGTAATGAAAGCAGTCATCATAATATCCTCCTTTATTCTTATATAAAAAAACAAGACCTTAGCATAACAGATAACATGCTAAGGTCTAATCAGTTAATACAACAAAAAAGAGACTTTTAGCATGACAAATGTAATCCATACTAAAGGTCTCGCTAATTGACTGTTTCAGCCAACGACAGAGCCAGACGATTATCGTCAGTGTGTTGACCCTATCTCGTAAGCTACTCCCCTTTAGGAGTTATTTAATTTACTAAATTATATCGAATAATTAGCAATCTGTCTACATAAGTATTCCCTGTCCCTCAAAAACTTATGTATATTTACAAATAAATCGAAGACAAACCATGTCAATGGATTGACATGGTTTGGCCCCATTATTCTCATATAGGGAAAACTATTGGCCCTAACTGCAACAGTTTTTTTACTTTAATTTAATTTGTTTGCAAAGTCACCGCAACCCCTTGAGCTTTCAAGATTTTTTTCATTTCCTGCAGGCATTGCTGACCTTTGCTGTTAATATAGTATGCATGGCACAGCTTTATATCCATTCTTTTTATGCCGCGTCTAGCCTGGGAAAGCATCATATCGCGCAGACATTCAGCATGTTCTTGGTAAATATCGCCGTCTACACATAAATCTACTCTTTCTTCATCCGCTGTACTTATTCTTATAGTCATAATATTACTGCCTCCTTGTATTAAAAACTATTTCAGAGTCTTATCTCTCTTATATATATATATTTATATTGTAGGAACATTCTCCCGCTTTTCCGCTACAAGTACCTGCACTGCTGACTGCATGTTCCCTGGCCTTGTACAGTCTTCCACGCCATTTGGATAAGATATATGACTGCAACAAGGCCAACAGTGCCTAAAAACAACATCTCCATTATAATCATCTTCCTTTTTACAAAAATCATTTCGCGCTAATTAACTTTAGAATATATCATTCCCTTACTATGCATATCAAGCAATACATCAGCAATAACCGGGTCAAACTGGCTGCCTCGGCCAAGTTTTATTTCCGCAAGAGCTTTCTCAAATGTATAGGCCGTTCGATAAGGCCTAGAGCTAATCATTGCATCGAAAGCATCCGCTACCGCT
The DNA here is from genome assembly GCA_021372375.1 of Pelosinus sp. Classification (GTDB taxonomy): domain Bacteria; phylum Bacillota; class Negativicutes; order Propionisporales; family Propionisporaceae; genus JAJFUN01. The sequence continues at coordinate 25,525 of JAJFUN010000024.1, forward strand.
ACAATTCTCGCGCCTAACGGAATACCCGAGCCTATAAGTCCCTCTGGATATCCCTTTCCATCAAAACGCTCATGATGAAAACGTACGATATCAACAACTCCGTGCAAAACCTTGACTTGCCCAACAATTTTAGCACCGATAACAGGATGCTGACGAATTTCGGCAAATTCCTGTTCCGTCAGTCGCCCTGCTTTATTAAGAACCGCATCAGGAATACCAATTTTCCCAATATCATGCAAATGTGCGCCAATATGAATCCTTTGCTGTTCGGGAAAGGATAATCCCAGGCCTTGAGCTAACAGCACGGAAAATTCCGCCACCCTTTCCGAATGTCCTGATGTATAATGACTTTTCGCATCCAAAGCAGTAGTAAGGGCATTAACCATTTCATGCAAATCATCAAACGCAAGCAAATTTGACAACGGTATGCCCTCCTTCCTCCTATCAAGCACAATTTACTTTGCCAATATTACGTAACCACCCATGCCAAGACAGTTGAATAAACAAAGGTTGATTTCCATCGGATCGCCAAGCGGCGCAAACTTTTGCACTTTGATTTCTGTACCACTTATAATACCCATATCGATAATCCGCCTTTTAATTGTCCCTTCTCCGCTAATACGAACTACTTGACCCAATTGACCCGGCTTTAATAAGTGCAGCTTGGTAAGCATAAAACTCCCCCCTTTAAAACAACAATGATAATCATTATCAATATATTATTAAAAAATATATCCTCTTGCGAAGATTACAAAATAAGTATTACTATGAAATTGTCAATTTATAACGTCTTTATAATGATAATCATTATCAATTACAAACTAATTATAGCTTTCTATTTGAACACTGTCAATAGTTTAAGCAACAAAAATAAAACAAAATCAAAAAGCCGCACTCATTTTCTGCAGCCCATTCTAATCATGCATATTAATCGGATATTTATATCAGACTATTACATGCAGTAATTATCAAACCCGTACAGGAGGAATATCTAATGTTTAGTCCAGAATGGATTACCGCAATCAGCAGCATTTTGTTGGTAAACCTGATTTTAAGCGGCGACAATGCAGTTGTCATTGCACTCGCCAGCAAGCGCCTGCCTGATGAGCAGCGTAAGAAGGCGATTTTTTTGGGCAGCGCCGGTGCGGTGGTACTGCGTATTCTGTTAACATTTGCCGCTGCCCTTTTGCTTGAAATTCCCTACCTCCAATTTCTTGGTGGTCTGGCGCTGCTCTATATTGCCATTAACCTCTTAGGCAGTGACAACAGTGAAGAAGACTGCAAAGAAGCTCACTCACTGCCGGAAGCTATCAAGGTAATTTTGTTTGCCGACTTAATCATGAGCCTTGATAATGTTCTGGCACTGGCGGCCATTGCCCAAACTGTACCGGAATCTAAATACTCCCTCATTATTATCGGTCTCCTAATCAGTATTCCGCTCGTAGTCTTTGGCGCACAACTACTTATGAAATTAATGGACAAGTTTCCGATTATTGTGTATATCGGGGCCGGCATTTTAGGCTACGCCGCCGCTGAGATGATTGCCGGTGATAAAGCATTTGGCACACTCTTACACAGCTATGAAAATTATCTGATAGTCCTCTTAGTTCTTTTTGTCATTGGCATTGGACATTGGAAGAAAAAAAGTTCCGGTGCCAGATAATCCATATGTCTTTTCCTATGATCAGTAAATATAACGAAACCCACAAGGACACGCATAAATAGAGCCAAACTTGATTATACGTCAAGTTTGGCTCTATTGTCATGGTGTTTGCTGTACGTCAATGCTATGACACAATATATTGTACCCCATATGCAAATTTCATTGAATCCATCCTGCTCAAAATGAATATGCATCTCGCATGAACGATCCCAAAGGCACAATTATGCATCGTCCTTTACACCAATAGCCCTATCATCTGCGACTAATAAATTCAATCGTTTAGCTAACCATTCCGTAGTAGTCGCTTGTATTATAATAGTAGCCAAGATAGCTAAAAAGGCCACCGAAGAAATAACGTCTATGTTTTCTATTCCTGTACCTGCCAGCATACCAACTAAGGCTGCCGGTATCACGCCTGTTTCTCTGGTCCAAAACATAAACAATATTTCATTTCTTTCCCACTTTGCTTTTTTATCAGGCAGGGTGCAGCATAGTACAGCGATAGGACGGGCAATAAACATAAAAACTGCAACGACGGCTAAGCCGGGCAATAAATACTGCTGCAGCAAATCAAAGTCAACATGGCTCCCGAGCAGCATGAATATTGCTATCCTTAGTAGCAGCGAGGCAATATGGATAAAGCTATGAATTTCATCATGGCTCTCTTCTTTCATGGTCCAGCCCATTTCATCTAAATTGCCGAATACCAGCCCTGCAATAAATACAGCCATAAAACCGCTGGCTCCAAAATGCTCAGCTGTCATATAGGATGCAATAATAACAGGCAGCATAATAACCTGCGCATACTCAGAGAATATATCGGTTGACTTATCAGTTACCAAAAAACCTGCTGTCAAACCATAAAATAAACCAACCAGGATGCCACCGCCAGCCATAATTAAAAATTTCATTAGACTGCCGGCAACAGACAATTCTCCTGTTGCAATAACGCCAAGGATGGTAAATGTAGTTATTGCGCCAGTAGCATCATTAAATGCGGATTCGCTTAATACCGTCTGCGCTAAACGCTCCTTAATCTTGACTGACAGAAAAATCGGCACCAAAGTTGCCGGATCTGTAGGCGCAATAATCGCCGCTAACAAAAAAGCATACATAAGCCCGATGCCAAGTACCATATGCGCCGTAAAACCTACAATAGCCACCATAACAAGCACACTGACAGTCGCCGCTAATAATAATGTCAGCCAGACACTTTTTAAGACACCGCAACTAACACCTAATCCGCCGTGAAATAGTAATAAGGAAGCTCCCAATGTTAAAACAAGCTGATTTACGGGCGAATCAACCGCAATTGATATTAACTTTAGTCCTGAAGGGCCTAATAATACGCCAGCCGCTACATACAGCACGATGTCAGGAACTTTTACATAACCGGCTAATTTTCCAAAAACAGCGCCGGTAATAAACATGATGGCAAAAATAACCAATACTTGATTGGCTACAACAACGGCGTGATTTTCCATATTTCACCTCCAAAAATCGAAAAAAATCAGAAGAAGTCCTTGGTGCAGACTCCTCCTGATTAGCATGACATTTTTTATTTAAAATTATAGCAAAAACTGTTTAAGATAGCTACATAAAAATTTTACAAGCTCTTTAATGGCAAAAGGAGACCTTCTAGCTATATAGTATATCAACTCATGATTTGCCATTCTACTACAGCTTGTCGCAACGGCGGCTTTAGTCGGTAACGGCTTGGCTAACTTCTTACTGCGTCCATCCTTTTAGCAATATCCGCTTCCTTCCCATTATGGGAGAAACAAGGGGACAAACAAATTGTTTCTAATAAATCGCGTGAAACAAAGTGTCTGTCCCCCGGTTTCCTATTTTACTTTTCTGCCGCGCATAAAATAAAACTCTTCTGTATCGAGCGCTACCTCAACGACAAAGCCAGCTTTAACAAATAGTTTGCCTAAATCGTCAATTGGCGGCAGTCTATCTTCCGTCACAACTGCACTTTGTCCATGAATATTATTAACAGTAGCGCGGGATATATCATGCATAACAACGAGTGATCCCTGCTGCTCTAATAGAGCATTCATCCGTAAAAAAAACATATCTTTATCTTGTACATGCGGGTAAAAATTGAGGCACGTGATTCGGTTAAATGTCCTGTGCGGATTATATTTCAGTATATCGGCAACCACATACGAAATTCGCGATATATGTTTGTGTTTTTCTTTCGCCTGCGCAATCATATTGGAGGAAAAATCAAGTTCAGTAATGCCACCTCCATCACCTACTGCTTTTTTCAAAAAAGGCACCAGCACTCCCGTACCGCAGCCAATATCAAGCACTTGGTCGCCAAGCTGAATACCTACCATTTCAATTAATTGCGACAGCTTTTTATCGTCTTTATTCCGCGATTCATCCCAAACTCCAGCTAACTGATCAAAAAATTTCTCTTGTACACACTTCATTTATACATCTCCTAAAATTTTGAAGTATAGACCATACTAACAAGCCGCCCTACCATTGGATAACCAGCTTGCTCAGCATAACTCTTATCAAAGAGATTATCTACATATAATGTAACCTCTCTCTTTGCATCTAGATTACGAGTAACGGCAATATTGTGAACCGTATATCCCCCAATATGCATTACAGCGCCTTTTTGATACATACCATCCAGTTGAGAGCTTACATAATTAGCTGTATACCTTACTTGCCAAGGCTTCGCATCATATAAATAGGACAGGGCTATTTTATGACGAGGCTGATAATCTAGCTCATTGCTTAATCCCATTAAATCACTGGCAGCTACTCCAGCTTTTTTTGTATGCTGATTGGTATAGTTAAGAAAAGCCTTACTAACTTTACTTAATGTAAAACTATTTTCCCATTCAGCCCCCCATACATTTACTTGATTGATATTATAGCAAAAAAATGGATAAGCATGCTGGAAATTCAAATAGTCAGAAATATCCTGATAATAGAAAGTTATTTTGCTAGTGTATCTATCATTAAAACGATGTTCTGTTCCTAATTCATAGTTCATACCCTTTTCTGGCTTAATATCTTGATGATAGGAAGGATTAGCAGCTCCGTTCCAGTTTGCTATCATGTTATAGTTTTTAGACCACCAATAATATTCTGCCATTGACGGCGCACGCCAGATGCGGTTAACTGAGATATAGGTTGTCGTATCGCGATTATTTTTAAAAGACAAATTTAATTTAGGTGATATACTGCTATTATCAAGTTCGCGCATACCTAGAGCTAAATCAGAATCTCTTTTCCCTGTAAAACTATCATAACGGATACCAAAATAAGCATTCCAGCGTCTATCCAAAGTCCAGGTATCATCAATATAGAAACCGAATAAATCTACCTTCTGGGAAGGATAAATAGCGCTATCCCCAACCGTATTAATATCCTGATAACCATATCCATAGCGCAAACGCTTGTAGTCAACACCATAACCATATGTATTTCCCTTAATAGTCTGTTTTCCGCTTAGGCCGAAATAGTCGGATTTATCACTTGGTATAGTTCTATCTAATACTACAGTACCGCTGCTGTTATAGTTCACTTCACGGCGCTGTTCATCATTTTTATAATAGTCAAACTGCCAATATCCGTATTTTTGTAAATGTCTATAATTGAAATCATAATAGGTATTCTGCTTTTTCCAATAAGAACCTGGATATGGATTATAATTATTAGGCGACAGTTGCTCACCATCAGCTATCGGAAACTTTGGATCATAGCCTGCTGTGCCAGGCTTATTAGCAACAATAAACCCACGTCTTTCTTCTGTCTTATTGACGCCAAACGCAAAGCTATCTTTAGAATTTGCCTCATAATTCAGCCGGATGCCGTATTGATCTTCATCGTAGTCATTATTTTTAAGATAGGCGTTAGCTCCCCTTTTACTACCGGTAACGTTAAAGTGAAGTTTATCGGCCTTACCTGCATAATTAAACAAATAACCATACTGACCGTTTTGACCGCTAACAATACTGATTTCACCACCGTCAGAACCTTTATCGTTAGTAATAATATTTATAGTTCCACCTAATGTATTCCCTTGGCTGGCAAGTTTTCCGCCCTTTATAATTTGAATTTTCTCTACCGTATTTAAAGGTATGGTATTCCAATCAATATAGCTTCCACCCATTACTCCAGCGGAATTTATTTGACGTCCATTTAAAAGAACGGTATAACGTCTGGCATCAAAGCCCCTTAATTTGACTGTCCCATCTTGGTTGTCACCAGCAAAAGACCTCTTCTGAATATCAATTCCAGCACATTGCTGCAAAAGTTCCGGTATAGTGGCTGCTCTTCCTGGGCTTATAACTTTAACATTCATTGTATCCTCTTTGACTGGCGCTCGGTAGGCATCAGCGGTAATCACTATTTCTTCCATATCATAGCTTGGTATTTCATCGGCAAAAACACCCCCTGTGCCTAAGGCTAATGCCAGTAAAATTTCTAACGCTATTTTTCTTTTTTTCATGTTATTCCTCCACCTTGTTTATCATCATTTCATCCATAAATGTGCTGCAAAATGCCTTTTCCAGTCGACTGACAACCATGGGAATCAGGATAATTTGTAATGCAATGCCAGGTAACCCTTGCATAACCGCCCCTGTAATATAGGTTAAAGGATGCAAATTGACATTAACCATCTGTACCATAAAAAAAACTCCGCAGGCTGCCGCAGCTCGGCCTGCTACCATAGACCCGAGCAAAGCCAGCCATATCGACCATTGCCTGTTTCGATACAAAAAGCCTCCTATATAGCCGTACACTGCCAGTTCCACTGCCATAATCGGCAATATAGGGATAACTGGCGGCATTCCGGTTAATAAACAGCTTAGTATCGGCGTACATCCGCCTACAATAAGCCCCCATCTCATTCCCAGAAATAATCCAGCTATCATGACCGGAATATGCATAGGCAAAAAAATACTCCCACCTATTCCGGTCATATGAAATACCATAGGAAGTACAACACCAAAGGCTATGCTTACCGCACTTGCAACTAGCTTTCCTGATTGTTTCAACACTCCACCCCCTTAAAAACAAAAACGCCAAAAAGACATGCCTCTTCGTGAGGCAAGCCTTCTTGGCGTTTATTGTTCATTATATGTAATTAATGCCCTTATTTACTTTAGCCATCTGGCCATCTAATCGGTCAAACATCTTGTCTGACCATCAAAAGCTATTCATAGCTTTCTGATACTTATTCTAGTTAGTAAGAGTAAATCCCTGCATTAAAAAGAAAATTTTCGACAAAATAATTTCTGGTTGATTATTACTTTTGCGAAAACCGTTCCAAAATTATACGATGATCAACAAGTTTTAATTCCTTGATTCGTCCAGCTATAGTTTTTTGCTGATCAAAAATATTTTTTAAAAATACTTCAGTCATGGTTGGAACAACCACATCTACACTTTCCAGCAGCAATTTTTCTTGTCCATCTTCATATAAATATGCATTAGCCTCACACACGCTTAATCCCTCCCTAATTCTTTAATTTTCATTACTAATTTATCTACCAAATGAGGTAAAGGTTCATCATCCGTGCCAATAACCATAATGCCGCAACGATTGATTGGCAGCAGCAATTTAGTTGCTTTACTTTTACCTATGGCCTCCGCCATTTTAGGGGTCATTTCACCCAGCATCGAATGGGCGACAACTATACCCATTGTACCAGCAATAATGTCAACCTCCGACGTATTTTGCACAATTGCATTTTCACCGGTAGCGCCTTGATTGGCCCCAGCCTTGAGCATGGCAGAAGTTGCCAGTGCATTGGTTCCCAGTGCCAAAAGCTCCACGTCCTCACTAAGCCCTTTCCTTATTTTTTCAACAATAAGTTTTCCTATTCCTCCACCTTGCCCGTCAATTACTGCAATTCGCATGGTTCCTCCCTTTATTACGCTATAATATTTATTACTTCTAAAAAAGTTCATACAGTTACTTATTGAATTATTCTTTTACCCCTGCAATCGCATTTTTAACTCTATAGAATTCATATTAACACTTTGAGCTAGCTTTATGTCAAGTTTTTTTTAATTACAATCATAAAAATAAGCCCCTCATCCATAACAATGAGAGGCTAGAATATCTAAAAATCAATTTAGAATTATCGTGCAAAAGCAGCAGTAAGCTTTTACTATTTCGCTTTTCTATTTTTTCATCGTATGATGAGAAGGTTGCGGGGCTTCCTTTTGTAAGGCATCCCGTGCTTCATTCGCCTTTTCCTCAAAAAGCTTGCGGATATTTTCATTTTCACCGAGACCACACACCGCTCACCAAGTAACTTTTTACATCGTCCAACCTTTTAGCAATATCTGCTTCTTTCCCATTCTTGGTCGGACTATAATATACTGTCCCGATGAAACGGTAGCCATGGCTACCATCAAAACACACTCTTATCTAAAAAAAGAGAGAGGATATAAAAAGAGGTAGTGCGAATTACTTGAAAAAGCAATCCGCACTACCTCTTAGTATAACACATAAATAAAACGCTTGCGTTTTTAAAACTAGAGGAAAGTAATTAACTTTTCGGCAATTTTAGAAAAGTAAACTATAGATGATTAGCCCGAAATGTTATACTTTCTAATATAGTAAAAAAGACACGAAATCTACTCAACTTTTATAGCATTAACGGGACATTGCATTTCAGCGTCTTTTGCGTTCGCCATAATATCGTCCGCAATCTCCGTATCTAATGCCTTGGCTTTTCCGTCATCATCCATTTCAAAAATTTCCGGACAAATACTAGGGCACAAACCGCACCCTACACAAGTATCCTTGTCAACAAAACCTTTCATACCAATCTACTCCTTCCAGCGTTTATTCTATAGCAATAAGGTACTATGATTTTAGTGCATTTGCGCCAAGAATGGCTTCCAGGTCTTTCTCTGGCGTTGAGATAACTTTAACCTTAAATTTCTCAACCAGAACCTGCAGCACATTAGGTGAGAAAAACGCCGGCAGGCTTGGACCAATATAAATATTGCGAATGTCAAGAGATAGCAAGGTCAAAAGTATTGCGACAGCTTTCTGTTCGTACCATGAGAGTACCAGCGTAAGCGGTAAATCATTCACGCCGCATTGGAAGGCTTCTGCCAAGGCTACGGCAATACGAATTGCAGAAAAAGAATCATTACACTGTCCTACATCAAGGAGTCGCGGAAAGCCGGCTACTGTACCAAAGTCTTTATAATTAAAGCGATATTTGCCGCAGGCTAACGTTAGCATTAAGGTATTATGAGGAGTTTTGTCGGCAAAATCCGTATAGTAGCTTCTGCCTGGCCGAGCACCATCACAACCGCCAATCAAGAAAAAGTGCTTAATTTCTCCCGCCTTTACAGCCTCTACAATCTTACCTGCATTGCTAAGAACCGCATTATGAGCAAAACCAACTATAATCTTTCGTTCTGGTTCATCCTCCTTAAAACCGCCCAGTTCCAACGCCTTTTTAATAATTGGGGTAAAATCCTTGCTGCCATTATGTTCTTCGATATAAGGCATATCTGGAAAACCAACTATACTGGTGGCGAATATTCTGTCGCGATAGCTATCACGCGGTGTCATTAAGCAGTTTGTCGTCATTAAAATACAGCCAGGCAGATTGTCAAACTCTTTCTGCTGGTTCTGCCAAGCAGTACCAAAGTTTCCGATAAGATGTTTGTGCTTCTTTAGCTCCGGATAGCCGTGGGCAGGTATCATTTCCCCGTGCGTATAGATGTTGATACCTTTGCCTTCAGTCTGCTCTAAGAGCTCGTTAAGATCTTTCATATCATGACCGGATATGACGATAAAAGGACCAGCCTTTTTAGAGATTAACACTTCGTTGGGTTCAGGATTACCATAAGCACTTGTATTGGCCGCATCAAGCATCTCCATGCATTTTAAATTGGTTTTACCAAGTTCCATACATAGACCTAAAAGCTCAGGTACACCCAGCGTTTTATCTAACGTAGCAGCCAGTCCCTTAAAGAAAAAGTTCCCCACTTCCTGGTCTTTTTTCCCAAGTATCAGGGAATGGTGAGCATAGGCAGCCATGCCTTTAAACCCGTAAATTAGAGTTTGTTGCAGTGACCGAATATCCATATCTAGAGATTCATCAGCCATAATGCTGAACTTTGGGGCATCTCTGAGTATTTCTTCCTTGGTAGACGGAGCCATATAGTCTGCTGCGCTTGGAACAGATTGGGCTTTATTACCTAGCTGCGCTTTAAGCTGAGATTTAATTTTATTAGCCTCTTGTATGTAACTCACAAAGTGCTCCGGATCAAAGTTGACATTAGTAAGAGTAGAAAACATGGTATCCATAATAAACTTATATGTTGGAGTGTCTATTTCCCCGCCGCTTTCTATAATTTGCCAGCCATAATAACCAATTCCTTTTAGTGAATGAATGAGCACATCCTGCAAAGCAGCAACTTCAGGAGTTTTACCGCACACCCCCATCTTTACACAGCCTTTACCACCTGCGGTCTGCTCACATTGATAACAAAACATAGCATTATCCATATTAATGACAATCCTCCCTTTAAAATGCTTCCAGTCAATAATATGTATCAAATGCGTAAATCCTATACTCCTGTCTTTGAGCACAAAGGCAAACACCCATGAGACCTGACAGGGCAGCAACACACCCACCGGCAGGCATTACTGATTTTGCCGACGCCACTTTATTTGCGAATTCCACTATGTTCAAATTAACCAGCATATACTTCTCCCTTAGCATACAGATATATTAATATTTAATACCTTTCCAGTAAATAGGAGTATTTATTTCGGCATTTGCAGGGAATTGAACATCTTTGAGCGCCCATTTTTTGAATTCTTCAAAACCAGTTCTGTCTACAATGTATCCTATATGTTCCTTACCGCCGGGTGCCAAGGGGTCTATATAATTTTTCACATAGTCATAAGTATTACAGATAATTTTGATAATACTAGCTTCATCCGCCCATTTGATAAAGTCTTCGCCCAAGCGGGGATTTTTCTTACCCGTCCTGCCGAAAATAGTTAAGCGAAAGTATTTTTCATGACTGCGCGTCCAAGCTCCTGTTGGGCAGTTTAAAACACACTCGCCGCACCCAATACACTTATGGGCGTCACGCACGACCTTGCAGTTTACTGTTGCCAAAGCGCTTACTGACTTCTTGGTGCAAGCCTTTACACAGGCGCCACAATTGACACAGCGTTCCTTATCATATTGAGGCAGGGTCATCCCCATAATCCCAAAATCATGCATTCTTACTTTTGCGCAGTCATTAGGACAGCCTGTAAGGGCCACCTTAAAATACAGGTCATTAGGGAAAATTGCCTTTTCAATTTTCTTTGCAAATAGAGAGGTATTATAACAAGCGTAAGGGCATACATTGTTTCCAACGCAGGCTGTAACATTTCTTGTCCCAGAAGCAGTATACCCTTGCCCCAAAACTTCTTGATTAATATCAAGCCCCTCGATAATCGGTTGAATCAGCTCATTTACCTTCGGCATATCTGCAAATTTGATACCCGGAATTTCAAAGCCCTGGCGGGTTGTAATATTTACGATGCCATTACCATAGGTTTCCGCAATGTTTTGAATCATTCCTAAGTATTTTGCTTCCAGATAGCCACCCGGTACCCGAATACGGGAAGCAGTAAAGCCTCTATGTTTTGTCACACGAAACGCATTCTTTTTCATTTTTTTGGTATTAACGTCCATTTGATACCCTCCCTTCTAATCAAGCAGTTGTCGACCTTTGACAAAATTGAATACAGGCCCATCGAGACAAACATAGGTGTCATCAATTTTACAATGACCGCATTTTCCAATACCGCAGCACATTTTCCGCTCATGCGAAATCCAAATATTTTCCTCGTGAAATCCTCTTTTTAGTAGCCCTTGTGTGGTAAACTTCATCATCATCGGCGGCCCAACGACAATCGCAGCTGCTTCATTGACATTGTTTAAATGTAGCTGCGGAATATACTCCGTGACCAAACCAACTTTGCAGGTGGTATCATTTTCCGCACTGTCTACAGTCAAAATAACATTCATTTTTTGTTGCCAGTGAACAAACTCTTCACGAAACAAAATATCCTTGGGTGTCTTAAACCCTGCAATCAGCGTCATGCCTTTTGTGTCTTGGCTGTGGCTGCAAAAATAGTCGACGATCCCTTTTACCGGAGAAAGACCGGTTCCTCCGGCAATCACAACAAGTTCTTTTTCTTTGTAGCTATCAATGTCAAAACCATTGCCGTAAGGACCACGCATAAATAGTTTATCACCAACATAGCGCTCAAAAATTTCATTGGTAACCTTACCAACACGGCGAATGGTCAAATCCACGGTGCCACTACCTATACCGCTTACAGATATCGGAGCTTCGCCATACTTGGGGATTGATACTTCAAAGAACTGTCCGGGTTTCACATTCCCCTCATAAGTAAGTCGAAAGGTATATTCAATGTCCGTGTGCTTAATGACAGCCTTAATCTCAGACAAGAAGGGCAGGTACTCATTTGACTGCATTTATAGACACCTCCTTAATTGCTGCATCTAATTTATTTATGGAATTAGAAAAAGATATATACTCAGGGCAGATATCATCGCAGCGTCCGCAGCCTACGCACATATGATACCCGTTTCGTTTTTTGTAGTCATATACTTTATGCAGTACTTTAAAACGCATTCGCTGCCCGTTTTTTTTTCGGTAGCAGCCACCGCCAGCAACATCAGTAAAGCCATCCACCATACAAGATGCCCAGACCCGGCGGCGTTCTCCAACTTTTCCGTTATCTACGTAGAATATATCCTGCATAGTAAAGCAGGTACAGGTAGGACAGACAAAATTGCAGCGTCCGCAATTAATACAGCGGCTGTCATACTCATCCCATATTTTCGAGTGCGCGATATCCGGCGTTATTCCATCTGGTATATGAATATGTGTCTTATTCTCAGTTGCATATGCGGGAATTACCTCAGGTGTTCTCCTGCTATATGTAGTAAAGAGAGGTTTCCACACATCATTATGATTATCCACATAGATCTCGCCGTTCTTCATTTCAATGTATGCATCATAATTATCGATACGGTTAGTTCCCATATCGACACAAAAACAGTTTTCAAAGGAATGCTGACAGCCAATTAAGATAAACTTTACTCTATCCCGCAGACGTTTATAATAGTAGTCTTCACAGCCATTTTGGAGATAAATTTCATCCAGTCGTTTCACCGCATGAAGATCGCAGCTGCGCAGTAAGATAACTGCCCCCTTTTTCGGCAGGTCAGCTTCTTTTACCATATCATCGGTAAAGAAGAACAAAGTCTGCGACAGCGGCAGTAATATCTCCTTATAAGAATAATCTGATTTACGGTCAAAAACAATTTCTTCAACTGTATGGATTTCTCCGTAGCGGATGCGATCCGTATCCGAGAAACTCCCCCCATCCTTAAAAAGCTTAGGAGCATAAACGAAATATTCTTTTGACCATTCATTTAATATTTGATTAAATCCAGCCTGATCTAGACAATAGCCCATTTTAACACCTCTTTCTTTTTTGATATGATGTAATATAGAATGGCAATGAAAATTTTTGAAAAGCCATTTTTCCTAAAATGATAAGCAATTTGTTCAAAATTTAACAATCTCATTATATAATAAGGCCAAAAAACCTGTCGTGATAAAAATCACGGCAGGTTAAAATATTTTGCTAATTCATCTCGGTCTTTTATCGTAATTTGACCGTTATCTAGACGAATCAAGCCTTGTCTGACCAGACTCCTTAACTGACGCGAAACAGTCTCGCGTCTAGAACCTAGCATATCTGCAAGATAGGTAATACTCAAATCCAAATTAATTTTGATTCCATCTTGAGCAAGAACTCCGTAATCGTTTGATAACTTCCACAGCTTGGCAGCAACGCGCTTATCTCCACGCACAGAATTGGAGGTGTTTTTTAATTGCCGATAAAGCCGTCTTACTTTTATAGCGAGAGAATCTAAAACGATTTTGGTAAGGGCAAAATCATTTTCCATAACACGCAGAAAGTCTGTTTTATCAAAACAGATAATTTGTGCGTCATCAAATGCTTCGCAATTAATTGAAGCAGGGAGGCCTTGCAAAATTACTTCGTTAATAAGCTTTCCTTGGTCTAAAATAAAAATGACTTTTTTCTCCCCATGAGAGTTGACTTTATAGAGTGAAACAAGACCGCTTACAACAATATAAACCATCTCCACTGGTTCTTTATCAAAGAATAAATGTTCCCCCTTAGACAGGTAACGCATCACTGCGCAGGATGACAAAACTGTAATAGAATTGGGGGCTAATTGCCGAAATACTTCAAGAAGTGCCAAGGCCTCACGTATACTTTTATTCATAATCAATCACTGATTTTTTCTATTTTAAATACGTTTATAACCTTTGCGTCCGGACAACAAAATACACATGTTCCGCCTTCTTCTCCCGGAATACTGCAGCCATATCGTAAAATATCTATATAAGGAAATGCTACATGCAATGCCATGGGGCACATGGCGCCTCTTTCCGTATCAAAATCAAATGTATCACCAGTTTTGTGATTATAATGGCATACTCCACTCTCTTTTTTCTCTATGAGAGTTAATTTTATCTTAGGTCTTTTTCCCATACTTCTTCTACCTCCCTTTTTACTTACTTAGATTGTAAAAGAGACTATCCTAAGATAGCCCCTTTTACCCCTATTACAATCTTAATAAATATTCATACCAGCGGCGCGCTCGGCCGCATCAATGGCTTCATAGGCGAACTGATTGGCCTGTCCTAAAGTACTGATTACCTGATCAGGATTATGGAAGCCCATGCTGCTTTCAGCGGCAACGATATCCCAGAACCATTGCGCTTTGCGCACAAGCTCCCTGGCTTTAGCCAGCTCTTCCTGGTTGACATTAGGTACTTCGCTGGCCTTTTTAATAGCTTCATGGGCTCTTGCGATAGTAGTACCTGCAGTATGCTGCATCTGCCAAGTGCTATCCTGGATAGTTTTGACGCGTTCCATCGCCCATGATGAGCCTTGGGTATGACATGGACTGCATGATGCATCCAGCGTCTTTAAGGGACTTGTCATCCAATGTGAGGAATATTTCTGTCCGTCTTTACGCATATATGGCATATGACAGTCAGCGCAGGATACACCTGATTTGCCATGCGTACCATTAGAAAAAGTTTCATAGTCGGGATGCTGCGCTTTTAGCATCGCGGCCTTAGAATCAGGGTGCTGCCAGTCCTGTATAAAGCCATTTGGCTTATCAGCATAATAACTGTACATTTCATCCGGCTTAGTGCCCTTGTCCCAAGGTAATACTACTCTCGTAGTTTCTGGCTCAAAGTAATATTCAACGTGACACTGCGCGCAAACATAAGTCCGCATTTCTTCCCGGGATGCCTTGGTTACATCTACACCACGGCGCTGCATAGCTTCGATGAACGCCGGATTGATAACCCGTAAATTCATGGTCTCCGAATCATGACAGTTGGCGCAGCTTACCGGATGCTTTGATTTTTCCCACAGTTCAGCAAAAGGTTTATTGGCATAACCCCAGCCATCTTCCTTATAAAACTGCTCTATATAAGGAGTCTTACAGGTTATACAAGCTCCTTTGGTTGCTGGCCCAACTCGTTTACTATCTTTTATGTCTTCAAGCGCAAACAGATGACCACGATCTTCTGTATAATCCTTACTAAACGGCATACCTTTAAAGTTCTCGAAAAGTTCCGGCTGCATATCTGATTTTTGTACTTTGAGACTGCCGCCGTATCCTGTTGGCGAGGCTGACATATCATAATTTTTCATATAGCTTTCATACTCAAGCGGATAGTACTTTCCCCATACAGCAGGATCGTATTCGTCTTTAGGAATACTAGCTGCTTTTACTACATTCGGCTTAGCGCCAATACGCACAATAACAAAGCCAAAGAACACGACACACACTGCCAGCAAAACAGCTAATGATTTTTGCATCTTACTCAATCTTTATCCCTCCTTTTGTCTTGTTAGCGCCGTGTACCAAACTCCGGTGACATTTTTGACACTCCTCCCCGCCAGCCGCCATGCCTGTTTTCTCAACAGTGGATTTGTGGCAGCGTAAGCAGTTGTCCTTTACAATTGTCTTGCCTTCGGCGCTTAACTGAATTGCTGCGGGATAATCTTTCAGAACTTCATGATACGTGTCATGCATACCGGTCTTTGCTTTCATGATCATTGTTTGGACAATATTGCCATGCGGCAGGTGGCATTCTGTGCACTTTAATTCCTTATGGTTTGATGTCTGCCACGTTGCATGCGCCTGCTTCATAGAATGGCAGGTATTCCCGCAAAAAGCCGTGCTGTCCGCGTACGCATAGCCCCCACCGGCGAAGGCCACAAGCACAGCTGCTGCCGCTAAAACTACTGCCGCAACAGTAAAATTACGGCGATTAAAATATTGACCAGTATCCAAAAAATTCCCTCCCCTCGTAGTTTTGTTATTAGTATGGCGTAACAGCTCGCCAACTAATCTTGGACATATAAATTACCTGGCAGCCCTCTTTAGAGATGCTAGGATTGTCCCTGCAGTAATTAAACATGCGCCCAGCCAAACTAAATTAATTAATGGCTTTTGACTGATTTCTGCGGCAATTTTTTCATTTTTATTACTAGAAGCTCTATTTTGGTAGGCAAAAGTGGCCGCTTCTTCACCTGGGCTGATGCTATATAACATAAATTTCTCCTCGCCAAAGGCTGTAACCGGCTGTCCGCTGATATGACCACCGCGGTAACTTAATTCCGGCGAAATCTCTTCCTTCTTTCCATCCTTAACTACCTCCAGGCTGGCTTCTACGCGGACATCACTGCTCCCCATGCCACTCATACTAAGTTTTACGAAGGTAATTCTAAGACCGCCAATAGATGCACTCTCCCCTTTATGCAGCGTAATATCCTCAATTTCGGCCTGGCCATTTTCCGTACTTGGTGCAATGTATAAATCGGCTGTTAAACTCCGATATATTCCCGGTTCTCTTGCGGCCGGGCTATCATCCTTGTTTAGTTTGGTATATGGTTTTAAGACGGCTTTTTCCTTTTGATTTTCGGCCTCAAAGAGCTGATATATCCCGTGGCCCTCCTCGGCCTTTTCTTGTCCAAGATAAGTTAGGTTATAGCCAAATACCTCTTTTTTTTGCTCTTTTTCAAAATTCATGGTAAGAGATCTGCTGCCGGCGGAAGATATAATTATTCCAATAATCATGATCGCAAGCCCGGTATGAGTGATTGCGGCTGCCGAAGAAATATTTTTTTTATACCCCAGCCAAAGATTACTAAGAATAGCCCCTGCGGCAAAACAGACCGCCAGCAGTACAAATGTCTGTTTTAAGTCATAAGCGAGCGGCAGAGTAATTGCGCCTGCAGCTACAGCAAAAATAAACCAGACTTTCGTTTTGTTACAGGACAAAAGAGGCATAACCATTAATAGCATCGATATACACCCGGCGAGCGGCAGCGCAACTGTATTATAAAATGAACTCTGGACACTTTGCGGATTGCCAATCAGCATAGTAATTAACGGCGTGGACATGCCGATAAATACAACTACCGCTAAGATGCCAAGCACTAAAGTGGTAGCTAGGAAAAGACTCTCACGACAAAAGAGCTTAGACGCAAGTTCTCCTTTAGGCAAATCTGGCAGGCGGACAATAAAAAGTATTAAGGAAGCACATAAAGTAATCAGCACAAATCCTGCCAATATACTACCAGTCCCTTCATCCAAAAAAGAATGCGTGGAAAAATTACTTAGTATTCCGCTGCGAGTAAGAAAAGTACCATATAATACACTGACAAAGCTAAAAATAGCAGAAAAATAAGTAAGTCCTATGCCAGCTGGTTTTATTTTTGCCAAAATTATTGTATGCACCAGCATACCAGCAATCAGCCATGGTACTAGTGAAGAATTTTCCACAGGGTCCCATGCCCAATAACCGCCCCAGCCTAATACTTTATAAGACCAGTAAGCGCCGATAAATATTCCGGCGCCAAGCATCGCCCAGGCAAACAGCGTCCAGGAAAGCGCCTTTGACAGCCACTCACTATGTTTCCTAGACATCAAACCATTCATAGCATACGCAAATGGTACAGCAAGGCTGGCATAACCTAAAAACAAGATGGGCGGATGAATTACCATCCAAGGATCCTGCAGCAGCGGATTTAAGCCAAACCCCTCCGCTCTTGGCTGACTTAGCATCATAAACGGACTTTTCGCCAGTAAAATAATAAGCAGCATGACCTGAAGAGCACTGTATACGGCCATCACACCAGGCGTCGCCTTCCGACTTAAAAGCATTCCAAAAAAAGTGTGGAAAACCAGCCATAACATAAAGGAGCCTTCCTGCCCCGCCCAAAATACCGATAACTTATACACTAACGGGAGATCTCTGGAAGAATATCCGGCAACATACATAAACTCAAATTGATCTGCTAGAATAATATACAGCAAATATAACGCGGCGACTAAGACCAAAGCAGCTGCCAGATAATAAGGAGTGCGCCTCCCTTTGTTCTTGCTGGATGGCTTGGTAATACAGGCCATATGGCTGTTAAAATAAGAAAAGCATGCGATACACGTCATAATGAGAGCCAAGAATATTGCGCTATAACCAATCATTATTTATTTACACTCCCTGTTCCTTGATATTTAGAGGGACACTTCAAAAGCAGCTTCTCTGCGGTAAACTGTCCGTTTTTTAATTTGCCGACAGCCACAATACTTGTAGATTGCTCTAAACCTTCAGGCGTAGCACCATGATAATCGATAACCTTTTCTTCCCCACGCTCATCACGCAGCGTAAATTTCAGACTTCCTTCGCCCTGCGTAATACTGCCGGAAACCAGCACTCCTTTGACCTGCACAAAACCGTTTATACTTTTAGCCTCAGAAAACGTAACATAAGGGGTCAGAGAATCCTTAAAACTAAAAGCACTAAAGAGAAAAAAAACGGCAATAAGGCCAAAGCCGATAAAATGATGTTTTTTCATAATTTTCTTCACTCCTTATCATAGCTTTCCAGTTGATAATCGCGCTGTTTCCTATCAATTAAGTAAGATAATAGCTGCCAGAAGATAGCCGTAGTAATACCTAAAGTAAAAATAAGCACTGCTGTCATAGTGCCATCCATGCCAAGTTTACCGCTGCCATTAATTACAGGCTCCGGATGAAGCGAGAAATAAAATCTAGGAATAATAAAAACTAAAAAAGGTACGGTTAAAAATGACAATAAACCATATACCGCAGATATTTTCGCCCTGTCTTCCTCATCACTGACAGCAGACCGCAATGCCATATAGGCGCCGTAAATGAGGAGTAAAATAAAGATTGTCGTTTGCCGCGGATCCCAATTCCAATATGCACCCCAGGTAAGTTTCGCAAAAACAGCGCCACTAATAGTCGCAAGGAGGCAAAATACCAGACCTAATACTGCTGCAGCTGAACTTTTCCAATCATAACTCATTTCATGCTTCCGTAAATACTGACCGCCCCAATAAGCAGATAAGAGAAACGCCAATACTGAAACCCATGCCACCGGAATATGAAAAAAAGCAATGCGTACTAAATTTCCGAGCCCCTCTGCCGGCGGTACAATATAAAACACTGCATATAATGCCCCCAAAAAGCCAAGCGTCAAACCGGTTATCCTCATAATATCCTCTCCTTACTTTCAAAAAAACACCTACTAGAGGCTGCTACAAAATGCCGAGATGCTAGGCGCGACGAGGAGCGCAGCGCAGGCGTACTCGAGGTACGTCAGAGTAAGCACCGCAGATAGAGCAACGCAGATTGGTATTTTGTAACAGACTTTGCTAGTCGTACCAAAGATAATCAAAAAGTATATAGGCGGCAATGATTATAACCATATCATAACCAGCCATAAACACTAATTCACTGAAGGATGCTGCTGCCGCTGCAAAAGAGTTCACGGTGGCATGAATGACACATAAAAACTGCGGCAACAAGATAGGAAAAGTTAAAACGGCAAATAACGAATGTTTGCCCCCGGCCTTGGCAACCATGGCTGCGGTCAGCGTAGAGGCTGCTGCTATGCCAATATCACCAAGACATATGACAATAAAAAAAGACCACCAGAAACTGATATCTTCATTAAGAAAAATTATAAAAAGCGGTATTATTAAAAGGCTTAAGAAAAATAACAAGGCTGTATTAAACAGCATTTTCCCTAAAATAATCGCTTGACCGGATATATAAATACGCAAACTGAAAATAGTACCTGTTTCTTGTTCCTCTACAAAAACCCGGGACAAACCGGCCATAGAGCAAAAGAATAAAATAATCCATAACAGTACACCGCTGATTTCTGGTGATAAACTCCCCCCACCCATTGTCATACTAACACTTGACAACGTAACTAAAGCAAACATGATAAGCGTACTGAAGGTATACCGTGTCCTCAATTCGCATAAAAGCTCCTTGGCAAATACTCGCCAAACATCATTAATTAAGGGAGATTTTATCACTGGCATACTTAGCCTCCCAGCTCTCATTAGTAGCAATAATGACTGTCGCCCCACTGTGCAGGGCGCCTTTGATACAAGTTTCGACCAACGTTTTGCCAGCTTTGTCAAGATTAGAGGAAGGCTCATCCAGCAGCCATAAGGGCGGGCTTATCATTTGTATGAGCGCTAATTTTAACCTTTGTTTCATACCGGTAGAATAAGTGCCAAGGAAATTATCCGTTTGGAGGCCAACTTTCGCTATAGCCGCCTTTGCCTGCTGGCTTGTACAAATAACCCCACGTCCTTTGGCAAAAAACAACAGATTCTCTATGCCTGTTAAGTTATTGTAAAATACAAGTTCAGGGGATAGCAGGCCGAGAAACTGGAGCCGCTGTTCATTATCAAGAATTCGCTCTTGCCAAATAAGCCTAATAGTGCCTGCTGTAGGTCGAGTTATCCCGGCAATCAGCTTTAAGAGGGTTGACTTCCCCGAGCCGTTACTGCCTGTCACTGCTATACATTGCCCTGGCTGTATAACTTTTGTAATGCCTTGGAATAACTCTTTGCGTCCATATCTTTTTCCCACATCGTAGAGCTCAATTACTAAATTATTTTCCATATATGCATACCTCAACTACATTTTTACCTGTTTTGCATATTCAATACTTTCTTTAAGTAACTGATGGCCAAATCTCCGTCAGCCACTTAACACTACACGTAGTTTTTAAAATACAAGCATTTTATTTAATTACAAAAAAATCATACCGTAAGATGCTTACAATATGATAACAAAATTATTACAAAAGTATTAAATTTTCTATATAATTCTATCAATTCCTATAAAATATCATACCGCAAGATACTTACGAAACTATTACAAAAATATTAAATATGAAATTTATAGCCAACCCCCCACACCGTTTTAATATACTCCGGATGCGACGGGTCTTTTTCGATTTTTTCCCGTAAGCGGCGTATATGCACAGTCACCGTATTTTCATCGCCTTCATAGTCACTATTCCAAATTCTATTAAGTAGCTGCAGACGGGTGAATACAGTTGTTGGATTAGAAACAAACAGCCATAAAAGTTCAAATTCCTTGCTTGTTAAGGTAATGGCTTCCTTACCGATGGTAACCAAGCGCTTTTTTTCATCAATACAAATGTCCCCATAGGCTAATGTCTGCTGGCTGCGCTTTATGCCTCCGACCCGGCGCAGTACTGCCTGAACCCTTAAAACCAGCTCTGTGGTACTAAAAGGCTTGCTGATATAGTCATCTACGCCTAACCGAAAGCCGACAATACGATCGAGTTCATCTCCTTTGGCAGATAAAATAATAACCGGAATATCACATTCTTTAATTAGTAATTCGCATAAATCAAGACCGTTTAATTTAGGAAGCATCAAATCCACAATGGCAATATCGGGGCTAGCTAATTTAGCCGCGGTATAAGCCTCTTCGCCATCACAAGCTGTGACTACTTCAAAATTTTCCTTTTGGAAACAGTGCTGCACTATTTTCAGTATTTTAGCGTCATCATCAACGACCAAGACCTTTTGCCCACTCACAATCTATTCCTCCTCGCCTGAGACATCTGAAAAAGCATTAAGCGGCAGCGTAAACGTAAAGCTACTGCCTTTGTCGAGTTCACTCTTGACCCAAATAAGGCCGCCTTGCAGCTCTACCAAATTCCGTGCTATTTCAAGGCCCAAGCCGCTGCCTTGATTTTCATAATTGTGGCTGTAATGAACTTGTCTGAATTTATCAAAAATATAAGGCTGGTCTTCAGCGCTTATCCCAACGCCATCGTCACAAACTGCAACCTTAAGCGCAGCGTTCTCAACTGTCATATCAATGCTGATGTTACCGCCCGTATTCGTAAACTTAATGGCGTTACTGATAAGATTATTCATAATATGTCTGAGCTTATCTGCATCACAAATAAAAATGGGGATCTCCTCAGGGCAGTTTACGGTAAGTTTGATATTTTTCCTTTGAAACAGCGGACGCATAACACTAATAACGCTGTCTAGAATCTGCCTGACATCAGTAGAACGAGCATTTAACCGAATAAGCCCTGCCTCAATCTTCGACATATCCAAAATATCATTGATTTGCCCCAATAACTGGTGAGAACTCTCAAAAATATCTTCTAAATATTCTTTCTGCTGGGAACTTAGCGCTTCCCCTTCACTTAATAATATTTCGGAAAAAGCAATAATTGCGGTTAACGGTGTCTTTAATTCATGACTCATGACGGCTAAAAACTCGGATTTAAGCTGGTCTGCCGCAAATAATTTTTCATACATTTCTCGAAGCTCCCGGCTTTGCTCCGCTAGTTTTATATTGGCGTCACACAGCTGCCGTGTCCTTTCAGCCACCTTACTCTCAAGATTATTATACAGTCCGTTAAGATTTTGGGACATTTCGTTAAATTTATCAGCCAAATGCCGCATTTCATCATATGTATGGATATCCGTCAGTTGCGTCCACTGTCCGCTGCCAACTTCGGATACTTTTTCCGTTAGCTGGGTAAGCGGCGTGATTACGATGTGCTTCATTAAAATATAAATCATGCCGATAGTTGCCATCACCATAAACAAAATAAATACTAAATGGCTGATAATATTTTCATATTGATGTGCTTCAAAACCAGTCATCGGAAATACCACACTGATAGCTCCGGCAAAATCACCTGGTGAAACCCCTTCGCGCGGATAACCGGAAACGTCAATAGTCCCGGCAGGCTGTCCATGGCAGGACATGCAGGACTCATCATAATAAAGCGGGGTTAAATAGCGAAAAACCCGTACGTTATCTATTTCATCATAACCCCATATTTCTGTCATCCTTTTATCAGCAGCTAATTCCTTCATTTTTTCTACTTCAAAATTATCTGGGGCATTCGACTGATCACGTACGGCAAACCGGGTTTGTTTAAAGCTATAGCCGGAAAAACGGTTAAATTTATCACTAATACCTTTCCCTACAGCAGCAGGATTAAGATGTTTAAACTCATACCGGCCATTTGCATCAACATTAATGGTATCTTGCTTTGCGGCAATAAAACTGCGGGTTGCAATAAGCTGCTGACAAATAACCTGGGCTTTTTCCTTTAAATCCGCTTCACCTTGCCTGTTATACTGATGAATATTCCAAAGCAGGCTGACTGTCATAATTGTTAAGATGACAGCAGCCACGCTTAACATAAACTTTAGACTTAGGCTGTTTCTTATTTCCATAAATCTCTCCATAGTTTACCCATTGTGTTGTCAGTAAACCCGGCCTATTCCCCCTTGCGCCCATGATATAGACACCAAGGTTCTTCTGCCATATAATCGCCTTCATGATAATAGGCCGCTCTAGCTCTACAGCCGCCACAGAGGTTCTTATATTCACATTCGCCGCAGCCGCCTTTATAATCAAGTGTCCGCAGTTTTTTGAGTACTTCACTATTGCGCCAGATTTCATCAAAAGGCGTTTCCCGTACATCCCCTAACAGAATATTAAGGTATGCACACGGCTGTACCTGCCCTTTGGGGCTGATAATGCAATAAGACGTCCCGGCAAGACAGCCCCGGCCAAAACGAAGATTCATGCCCATTTGTTTTGCAATACGCATAAACTGCGGAGCACAGGTTGGCTTTAATTCAATATCGACTTCCTGCTGCTTTTTCAGTATACGTATCAGCGTTTCTTCATACGCTTCAGCCCGCAGCGATTCGGTTTCAATGGATACGGCCCGGCCTGTAGGCACTAAAAAGAAGAAGTGATGAGCCACCGCACCTTCCGCTACGGCAAAATCCGTGATTTCTTCAATCTCTTCCCGATTCCACTCCATGATTGTTGTATGGATCTGGAAAGGCAGCCCGGCTTTGCGGCAATTGCGCATCCCCTCTACCGCTCCCTCCCAGGCACCGGGAAAGCGCCGAAATTCATTATGTTTGGCCGCATTTAGGGAATCTAAAGATATCCCCATCCCCATGGCGCCAGCTGCCTTTAACTTTTTCGCCATTTCAAGGGTAATCAATGTGCCGTTGGTGCCGAACACCGGCCGCAGGCCAAGACTTGTAGCATATTCAACGAGTTCAACAATATCAGGTCTAATAAGCGGTTCGCCGCCGCTAAAAATCATGATTTTAAAACCGGCCCTAGCAATCTGCTCGAGTAACACTTTAGCTTCCTTGGTATTTAGTTCTTCATCCGCCTTGCAGCCCGCATCTCTGTAACAGTGATC
>JAJFUN010000049.1 GCA_021372375.1 Pelosinus sp.
ATATCGTCAGGTGTTGTTTCGGTGCGTACAAGGAGCACCCTTTTGCCGGCTTTGCCAAGCTTTTCGGCTTCGTCGGCATCAAATACCACTTCGCCCGAGGCAGCGCCAGGTGAGGCTGGGAGACCTTTGGCGATTACGTCAAGTTTGACTGAACTGTCAATTTGCCGATGCAGGAGCTGGTCAAGCTGACCTGGTTCGACCATCATGAGGGCCTCTTTCTTACTGATAAGTCCCTCTTGTACCATGTCATAGGCCACTTTTACTGCTGCCTGCGCTGTACGCTTGCCATTACGGGTCTGCAGCATATAAAGCTTGCCTTTTTCAACCGTGAACTCAATGTCCTGCATATTTTTATAATGTTTTTCCAGCGTATTAGCAGTTTGGGCAAACTGGGCGTAAATATCAGGCATTTCATCTTTTAATTTGGCAATCGGCTGCGGCGTACGGATACCGGCGACCACATCTTCACCCTGGGCATTTGTGAGGTATTCGCCGTAAAGCGTATTTTCGCCGGTGGAGGGGTTTCGGGAAAAGGCAACGCCTGTACCGCAGTCATTACCCATATTGCCAAAGACCATAGACTGTACATTGACCGCGGTGCCGAGCTCATGGTCAATTTTATTTAAGTTGCGGTAGATAATGGCGCGGTCGTTGTTCCAGGAGCGAAAAACTGCTTCAATCGCCATAAATAACTGTTCAAAGGGATCTTCCGGGAAAGCGCGGCCAATCTCTTTTTGCACAAGTACTTTGTAGTTGTCAATAATAAGCCTGAGTGAATCAGCACTTAGTTCCTGATCGTAGGTAACGCCCTGTACATCTTTTTGTTTGCTGATAATATGTTCAAATTCATGTTTGGGAATTTCAAGGACAACGTCGGAAAACATTTGGATAAAGCGGCGGTAGGAGTCGTAGGCAAATCTGAGGTTATCGGTCTTGTGCGCCAGCCCTAGGACAGTCTTTTCGTTCAGTCCCAGATTCAAAATAGTATCCATCATGCCTGGCATGGAAAATACTGCGCCTGAGCGAACAGATACCAAGAGCGGATCAGCTTCATCACCAAACTTTTTGCCGGTAAGTTCTTCGACTTTTTGTAATTTGGTACGGACTTCAGCCTCTAAGCCAGCCGGCAGTTTTTTATCTGACCGGTAATACTCTTTGCATGCTTCGGTCGTAACTGTCATTCCCTGGGGGACAGGTAGACCAATATTGGTCATTTCCGCCAGATTTGCGCCTTTGCCGCCGAGCAGCGAACGCATATCAGCGCGACCTTCACTAAACATATAAACATACTTAAACATCAAACACCAACTCCCTCGCGATAGATTTCCATTAATTTTGCGGCTGTTTCTTCGGTTGCTTTATTGGTAACGTCAAGAATAGGACAGCCGATTTTTTTCATTATGCTGGTGGCATAGTCAAGTTCGGAAAAGATTCGTTCCAAATTGGCATAGTCAGCAGTTTGTACTAAGCCCATGGTTTTTAGTCTTTCCTTGCGAATTTCAAACAGCAAGGATGGTTTGATGGTTAGTCCCACCACTTTTTTAGGATTGACTTTAAATAATTCAGCAGGTGGCATAATATCAGGTACTAATGGTACGTTGGCGGCTTTAATTCCTTTGTGTGCCATATACATGCATAACGGGGTTTTTGAAGTCCGGGAGATACCAACAATAATAAGGTCAGCCCGTAAAAGTCCGCGAGGCTCTTTCCCGTCATCGTATTTGACGGCAAATTCAATGGCCTCCACTTTATTAAAATAGGCTTTATCAATTTTACGAATGAGGCCTGGTTCATATTTAGGTGCAGCATCGGTTAAGGTCTTCAAGGCATCAATGACAGGGGTCATTAAATCAACATGAATAAGACCGATTTCGGTGGCTCTTTGAATCAAGAAGTTTTTTAAGTTTGGACATACCAGCGTATACACGATAATGCCGCCTGATTCCTTGGCTTCAATTAGACCTTCTTCAATTTGCTGTACAGAGGTAAGGTAGGGAATACGGCGAATGTCTAGGTGTCCCAAATCAAACTGGCTGCCGGCAGCTTTTACGACAATTTCGCCTGTTTCGCCAATGGAATCGGATAGTATATATACGACAGGTGATTTTTTCATATGCAAGTCAAGCACAAAAATCCCTCCTAAATGCCAATGATGGTTACATATCTGCCAGGTGTACGAATAGTCTGGTGATGTTGGTTTTGGTAAAGCGGCCAACTATTTGCTGCTTTTCAGTGTTATCAATATTTACAATGTTCACAACCGGCAGGCAGTCAACTTGGTGATTCAAGAGTTTTTGCGCCGCTCTCAAAGCGGATTCTTCCGGTGTGGTGATAATGATATTCGGCATGCGGGTCATGACAATTTTGACAGGCAGTTCATTTAGGTCTTTTTGCCCCATGCTGGCCTTTAAGAGATCTTTACGCGAAATAAGCCCTTCTAAAAAACCTCCTTCCGAGACAACAAAGACTGTGCCGACATCTTCGACAAACATAGTAACAATGACATCGTATACGCTGCAGGTTTCCCGTACCACGACAGGGGTTGACTGTACTTCCTCTACACAGATGCTCCCGAGGACGCCGGCAATATAATCCGACGAATCCTTATGCGTGTAGTAATAACCTACACGGGGTCTCGCGCCGAGCAGACCAGCCATGGTTAAAAGTGCTAAGTCGGCGCGTAAGGCAGCGCGGGTGACTTCCAGCTTGTCAGCAATTTGCTTGCCTGTGATAGGACCCTCCGATTGGGTGATTTCCAAAATGCTTTGCTGGCGGGGTGTTAAATCAATATCAATCACCTTTCTTTCGTTAAAAAATTCACCAAATTACTGCGAAATATGGCACATAATTAAGGGAAATTTGTCAATTGTGCTATACTGAAGAGAAAAATGACTGATTATATTGCGGTATAAATCTTCCCCTCTTGTAAATATACTACGCTAAAAAAAAAATTCCTCTATTTAACATATATTAATTGCATAATATAATTTAAAATAAAAAATATAAAATAGCAATTTTTTTCAGCATTATACAGGGTTTGTTTGCTGCTATATGGAAGGAATGAAAAGAGTTACTATTATATGAATATTATTTTTAAAATATACCCATTTAAGGAGATGAAGTATAGAAATGGTAATTTTACAGCGAACAGCAGTATTATGGCTTGTTCTTATGCTGATTTGTATTGTAGGCCATACAAAGGCTGAGGCTATCAGTGAAAAGCAGGAAATTGAAGTGGGGCGTAGTGTTGCTAAGGAAGTGGAAAAACATTACGGCTTGGTACAGGATAATGCACTGCAGGCCAGAGTGCAAAAAATAGGTATGAGCTTGGTTGCGGTATGTGATCGTCCCAAGCTTCCTTACACGTTTAAGGTATTAAACTCCAAAGAGGTGAATGCATTTGCGGCGCCGGGAGGCTTTATATACATATTTAAAGGACTGGTTGAGCTGATGCCGTCTGATGAAGAACTGGCAGGGGTAATGGCTCATGAACTTGGCCATGTTGTTAAACGTCATTCGGTGCATCAAGAAGAAAAAAATCAATTTTGGCTGGCTATGGAGCTGTTGGCTGCGCTTAAAGGGCAAGGGCTTGCGGCTGAGGCAATTAGGGAAATTGCTATGCCGGCTTATAGTCGTGAAGATGAACGGGAAGCTGATAGCTTAGGATTTATATACGTTCTTAGAGCTGGCTACAATCCTTATAGCACTTTACTTAGTATGAAAAAGTTATCGGAAACTGAGCAGCCTTATGATTATGGCTTATATGCCGATCATCCTGAAACGCAGCTAAGAATTAAAGCCATTAATAAATATTTAAGTGATAGTAAAATTTATCCGCAGGTTAAAGAGCTTGACAGTGGAGCGGCCCAAGTAGTGGAAGGCGAGTGGAACTTGCCTGTATTATATACGGAAAATAATGGTTATAAACCAATCTACCGGGCTTATTTTGCCGCGGGGAATTTATATTTGATACGTAGATTGCCAGATTACAATGTTGACAAGTATATTTTAGACAGCGATGGTGATAATGTGACTGTATATTATGAAGATAAGGCGGTTATAACGCTGACAATTCAGGATGCAGCAGGACAAAACATGAATTTAATGGATTTTGCCGGGTTATACATTGAGCGGTTAAAAAGCTGGAGTCATTAAAATAAATCGGTATAGTATGCAGTGCGGCTGCATATAAATGCTATGTATTAAAAGTTAGTTTACGAAAAAGGTGTAGGGTAAAAGGAGGGAAAATAAAAAAAATATTTCCACAAAAAGGAAATTGAGCAAAAATGTCAAATAGGATGTATACAAACATGGTTGCGCAGTATAGACCAAATGTCTATCGCAACCTTGTTTCCATCTTATGGTGCCATGCGGGTGAATGTTTGCTTCCGTTACTGGCAAATTTTAGATTAAAAGTAAAATTTTAAAAACATGAAGGGAGGAAAATTTGTGCAAAAAAAAGATTGTGTAGCCATGATTTTAGCAGGCGGACAAGGAAGCAGACTGGGGAGTTTAACGAAGAAATTGGCCAAGCCGGCAGTGCCCTTTGGCGGCAAGTATCGTATTATTGATTTTGCTCTGAGCAATTGCCACAATTCAGGCATTGATACAGTGGGGGTGCTTACTCAGTACCAACCGCTCGCACTGCATAGCTATATTGGTATGGGTAGCGCCTGGGATCTGGATCGGAAGGACGGAGGGGTATTCATGCTGCCTCCATATGCCAGGGAGCAGGGGGCCGAATGGTACAAGGGTACAGCTGATGCAATCTATCAAAATATCAACTTCATTGACATGATGAATCCTAATTATGTATTAGTGCTGTCCGGTGACCATATTTATACGATGGATTATGCGCACATGCTTAATTATCACATTATGAAAAAGGCTGAAGCTACAATTAGTGTTATGCGGGTATCCTGGGAAGAGGCCACTCGTTTTGGTATTATGAATACGGCTGATAACGGACGTATTATTGAATTTCAGGAAAAACCGGCCCAGCCCAAAAACAATCTGGCATCAATGGGGGTTTATATTTTCAATTGGAAAACACTGCGGCGCTACTTGGAAGATGATGCACGGGATGTCGCATCTAAACATGATTTTGGTAAGAATATTATTCCCAAAATGCTTCTCAATGGGCAGCGGATGGTAGCCTATCAGTTTGCTGGCTATTGGAAAGATGTGGGAACAGTAGAAAGCTTTTGGGAAGCAAACATGGATTTATTAAATGATGAACCAGAGCTTGACTTATATAATCCCAACTGGAAGATTTATTCGGTTAATCCGACCAGACCGCCGCAGCAGATTACGGCTACGGCCAAGGTTTCGCAGTCCCTGATTAGCGAAGGCTGCACAATTTGCGGCGAAGTGGAACATTCGGTAGTCTTTCCAGGTGTACATATTGGCGAGGGGGCAAAGGTCAAAAATTCCATTCTTATGCCTTATGCATATGTAGAACCCTATGCTGAGATTGACAAGGTTATTGTAGGTCGGCGGAGCTTGATTGAGCGCAGTGCCAAAATTGGCAGCAGCGACGCGGAGATCATTGTCATTAATGAAAATACCGTTATTCCTTGCGAAAGCGATATAAAACATAACGGCATGGTGCCCAAACGTCAAGTGGGATAAAAAGGCTATGAGTTATGGGTTTTGGGCTACGGGGCTTTGAGCGAAAAGTTAGGAGCCAAGAGCCAGAAGCCATGTGTCCTTGTTCCAATCTGCTATTTTGCTGTGCTATTTGTATTTGAGAAAGGATAGGGTGAGTTATGCAAAACGTGATGGGAATTATTAATCTGAACGGGGATGAAAAATTATTAAAAGAAATTACAGAATGCCGCCCCTTAGCGGCTGTACCATTTGGCGGAAGATATCGGGTTATTGATTTTGTCTTGTCAAGTATGGTTAATTCGGGCATTGAAAACGTAGGCATTTTATTACATGATAAATATCGTTCTATTATGGATCATTTACGGTCAGGTAAAGAATGGGATTTGGCGCGTAAAAGTGATGGCTTGTTTATCTTGCCGTCTGGACAGCCGCGGCTGCCGGGCAGTAAGCTAGGTGATGTCGATAATTTATATCACAATCTGGATTACCTAGAAAATAGCAGGCAGCAGTATGTGCTCTTATCTGGCAGCAGTATGGTGTGCAACATAAATTATCGTAAAGCATTTAAATATCATCAAGACAGTGGCGCAGATATTACCATCTTGTATAAAGAGATGGCCGAAAATGAAGGGGAACAGGCAGAGGGTATGAGCCTAATCCTAGATGACACTGGACGTATGCTGGATATGTCCTTTGTAAGCAAAACTCTTGGTGTCAAGAGAATGTCGATGGATATGTATATTTTAAAACGTGAGCTTTTAATCGAATTTGTAAAAGAGTGTAAATCCGTTGGGGATACCAATTTAATACGGGACGGATTTTATAAAAATAGAGACAAACTCAAGATTTATGGTTTTCAATATAAAGGATACTTTGCCAACATTCACTCGCTGCAAAGTTACTACAAACATAATATGGAACTATTGAAGGTCGATAAGTGGCAGGATTTATTTATGAAGGCAGGACTAGTGTATACTAAGGTCAAGGATGAAGCGCCAGCTAAGTACCAAGAAAGCGCCAAGGTGGCCAATACTATGGTAGCTAACGGGTGTATCGTGGGCGGACGGGTGGAAAATAGTATTTTGTTTCGTGGCGTAAAGGTACATAAGGGTGCATATATTAAGGATAGTATTATTATGCAAAAATGCGAAATAGCCGAAAATGCAATTGTGGAAAATGTTATTTGTGATAAAGATGTGCAGATTACAGCAGGCAAGTGGTTAAAGGGGGAAAAGAATTATCCATTATTTGTTGAAAAGGGCACTGTTGTATAGTGCTTGCTGATAGAGATTGTTACAAGATGCACAGATGCTAGGCGCACCGGAAGCCGTGCCGCGCAGGCGTACTGAGGTACGTCAAGCAAGCGGCTGAGGAGTAACAACGCAGATGGGTATTTTGTAACAGGCTCTGATAAACCAGCATAGCTGTAATGAATAATGCTAATTTGCTGCTCATTCGTAACATATCCGGTGCTTATATATGTCTTTTCCGTAAGTTTATGCCGGGCTGGGAAAGGAGTAATCCGGGTGTTGTTAAATAAAGAACAGTTTAAAGAGGACTTTATTACTAAGCTGAAAACCATTTATGGCAAGGTGCTAGAAGAGGCCTCAAATAATGAAAGGTATATGGCCTTAGGCCTTATTATTCGGGATTATATTAGTGCTAATTGGCAAAAAACAGGCAAGCAGTATTGGGAGAAGAATGAAAAACAGGTATATTATTTTTCGATGGAATTTTTGCTGGGTAAGCTGTTAGATATGAATCTAATTAATATTGGCGTAAAAGACGTGTGCCGTGAAGGCTTAGCGGAGCTGGGCATTGATTTAGCCGATCTTGAAAGTGAGGAGCCTGATCCCGGTCTTGGCAATGGGGGCCTCGGGCGGCTGGCGGCGTGCTTTTTAGAATCCATGGCAGCCATGCATTTACCGGGTCATGGCTGTGGGATTCGGTACAGATATGGTTTGTTTGAACAGAAAATCGTCAATCATCATCAGGTGGAGCTGCCTGACAATTGGCTAAAGGACGGGTATCTATGGGAATATAGGCGGCCGGATAAGGCGGTAGAGGTACGGTTTGGCGGGACGATTACGCAGATAGAACAGTCTAATCGTCTGCTGTTTATTCATGAAAACTATGAGCCTGTCCTGGCGGTACCTTATGATATTCCGATGACCGGGTATCATAACAATACGGTCAATACCCTTAGACTGTGGAGCGCTGAGCCTGCGCTCATGGACTTTGATTTGTCCTCATTTAACCGTGGCGACTATGTGAAGGCGGTAGAGTACCGTCATGATGTAGAGCGGATCTCCAAAATATTATATCCTGATGATACTCATTATGAAGGAAGGCTGCTTCGTTTAAAACAGTAGTACTTTTTTGTGGCTGCCGGTTTAAAGAGCATCTTGCGGCACTTTAAGTGCAAATGCCGGAATTTAAAGGCTATCCCTGATAAAATTGCCGTACATATTAACGATACCCATCCGGCGGTAACCATTCCGGAACTGATGCGGATTCTGATGGATGAAGAGGGCTTAGGCTGGGATGATGCCTGGGCGATTACTATTAATACTGTATCTTATACTAACCATACCATTTTGCCGGAAGCGCTGGAGAAGTGGCCGATTGAAATGGTTAAAACACTGCTGCCGCGAATTTATTTAATTATTTGTGAGATAAATGAACGGTTATGCCGGGAGATATGGGAAAAATTTCATGACTGGGATGCTGTACGCAATATGTCGATAATCTCGGACGGGCAGATTCATATGGCGCGGCTTGCCATTGTCGGCAGCTATAGCGTCAATGGCGTGGCGGAGCTACATACCGAAATTTTGCAAAAATATGCGCTACATGATTTCAATACGTATTATCCTTACAAAATAAATAATAAGACCAATGGTGTAAATCACAGGCGTTGGCTTTTAAAAGCCAATCCACGCCTGGCTGGATTAATTACCGATACCATTTGGCATAGTTGGCACAAGTATCCGTCTGATTTAGTTCATTTGTTGCAATATGCGGAGGATCCAGCTTTTCAGCAAAGTGTAGCCGAAATTAAGCTGGAGAATAAAAGGACACTGGCCAAATTTATTCAGAATAAATATGATATTACAATTGATGTGCATTCTATTTTTGATGTGCATAGTAAGCGTATTCATGCTTATAAACGGCAGATTTTAAATGCGCTGCACATTATGGATTTATATAACAGGCTGCGGGAAAATCCAGAGCTTGAGATTGTGCCGCGTACCTTTATTTTTGCCGGTAAAGCCGCACCCGGGTATTATATTGCCAAGCAAACGATTAAGTTAATTCATGTGCTGGCAGAGCAGATCAATCAAGATAAAAGTATCAAGGATAAAATTAAGGTAGTATTTTTAGAAAATTATAGTGTATCGTTGGCCGAAATGCTGGTGGCAGCGGCTGATGTTAGTGAGCAGATTTCGACGGCCAGCAAGGAAGCATCCGGTACAGGCAATATGAAGTTTATGATGAATGGCGCTATTACGATAGGCACGCTTGATGGCGCCAATGTGGAAATCAGGAATGCGGTGGGTAACGATAATGTCATTATTTTTGGTCTGACTGCGCAGCAGGTGATGGACTATTATCGCTGGGGCGGCTATGATGCCTGGAGTGTTTATCATCAGGATGCCAGGATTCAAAGAGTGATGGAAGAGATGCGAAGTGAGCTTTTACCTGATGAGCGGGAAGAATTTCGGCCATTATATGATTATCTGCTGCATCATAATGATGAATTTTTTGTGCTCAAAGACTTTGCGGCCTATGCGGATGCACAGGTGCGCCTCGAGCACAAGTATTTGAATGCTGCGGAGTGGTCAAAAATGGCCATCACCAATATTGCCCATTCAGGCATCTTTTCTAGTGATCGCACCATTTCGGAGTATTCCATAGGACTGTGGAAGGTAAAGCCGCTGGTCATTGCGGATTAACCAAATGCGGGGGCTGTCGCACTAAGTAAAATTAGTACGGCAGCCCCTTAGATTTTTATTGTAAAGAAAGCTATGAAACGGCGGGGTGTATCTTTGTCAGTGTAAAGAAATATTGTTATTTTACTCTGTAAAAAACAAAAAGTATTTCTCGGGTACGCAAATTGTTGACATTTTGTAATATAGCTGTTAAAATCTATTTCATACAATATTGGTAAAAGTAATGACGGAAAGAGTATTTTCTTGGCAAGCCTTCAGAGAGTCGGCGGGTGGTGTGAGTCGATGGCGAGCGGGAAATGAAAATCATTCCGGAACTGTATTTCTGAAGATGAGTAGGAAATGCCGGGTTAGCCACGTTACACGGCTTAGGTTTGTTAGAACCGAAGAGAGGCATCTTTCATGCAATTAAGGTGGTACCGCGGGTAATAGCTCGTCCTTGTTTATCAAGGACGAGTTTTTTTATTTTATAAATTTAAAATGGATATTATTGAGGAGGTTAAAAGATGGATGAAAGGGCAGTTGCTGATAGTGCACGAAAAAAGGCGTATGTAAATATTATTTTGCCATTATTTATTGTTTCCGTTATCGCTTATATTGACAGGGTAAATATAAGTTATGCGGCACTTACCATGAATACGGATCTGGGGTTTAGTGCACAGGTATTTGGTATGGGGGCAGGCGTGTTTTTTATAGGCTATGTGCTCTTGGAGATTCCTGGGGCCATTATTGCTGAAAAGTTTAGCCCCAAAAAGTGGCTGGCTCGGATTATGATTAGCTGGGGAATGGTATCGGCGCTTATGGCCTTTATGACAACACAGTGGGAGTTTTATATTATTCGTTTTCTACTGGGGGCAGCGGAGGCTAGTTTATATCCTGTTATGTATGCTTCCTGTGTGCCGCGCTGGTTTTCACCGAAGGAACGAGCCTATGCACTTGGCGTGCTCTTAACTTCGATGCAGGTTTCGGCAATTATCGGTGCGCCACTAGCAAGTTCACTGCTTGGCGTAAGCCTCTGGGGACTCAAGGGCTGGCAGGTATTATTTGTGCTCGAGGCCATTCCGGCCGTGGTTTTTGGTTTTATCATCATCTGGTGGATGGCTGATAAACCGGCTGAAGCCAGGTGGCTGACAAATGAGGAAAAGGAGTTTTTGACAAGGCGCTATCAAGAGGAAGTAGCAGTAAAAACAGCAGTGAAAAAATATAGTGTGCTTGATGCATTTAAGGATCGGGAAGTACTCAAATTGTGTCTGATTTACTTTTTGTGGATTACAGGCTTTTGGGGCTTTAATTACTGGATGCC
>JAJFUN010000025.1 GCA_021372375.1 Pelosinus sp.
ATTGCTGATAATATGCTTACCACAACGATTATGGCGACTAAAGCACCGGTTATGTTGTCGCCTGCCATGAATTCTAATATGTATGAAAATGAACTGGTACAAAAAAATATCAATACGCTAAAGAGCGCCGGGTATATTGTAATTGAGCCTGATAATGGTTTGATGGCGTGCGGTAGCAAGGGTCCTGGGCGCTTGCCGGAGCCGGCAGCAATAGTCCAGAAGCTGACAGAACTTTTTAGTCCACCCAATATGTCTGAAAAAGAAGCTTGGTTCGTCGGTCAAAAAATAATCGTTACAGCAGGTGGTACACGTGAACCAATAGATCCTGTCCGCTATATCGGCAATCGTTCCAGCGGGAAAATGGGGTATGCCATTGCGCGTGCTGCAGCTAAGCGCGGGGCACAGGTTGTTTTGGTTTCAGGTCCGACTAGTCTACCCTGTCCTGAGGGAGTAGCCATCAAGCAGGTAGAGAGCGCAGAGGAAATGCGGCGTTTGGTTCTTACGGAATATCCTACTAGTAATATTGTCATAAAAGCGGCTGCCGTTGCTGATTACCGTGTTAAAGAGCCCAGTAAACAAAAAATCAAAAAAAGTGATGCACAGTTAACGCTTGTCTTAGAAAAGAATCCTGATATTTTACGGGAGCTTGGCAGCTTAAAAGCCAAACAGATTTTAGTAGGTTTTGCCGCTGAAACTGAGGAGCTTTTGGCTCATGCTACAGAAAAGCTAATCAAGAAAAATCTTGATATGATTATTGCCAATGATGTTAGTTTACCAGGTGCCGGGTTTAATACAGATACCAATATCATTAAAATTCTGTACCGCGATGGGCGTCAGGAAGAATTTGCAAAAATGTCGAAAGAGGACTTAGCAGAAATTATTTTAGATAAAATTTATAGTTGTTATCAAAAAATGTATTGATTTTTTGGCCTAAATAGGCTAAAATTACTGTGGTAAATAAAATACATAAAGTGACTCATCAAGAGTTGGTGGAGGGAATGGCCCGATGAAACCGCGGCAACCATTAGCAAAGGCTAATAAGGTGCCAATTCCTGCGGGTAAACCGCAAGATGGGAGTATGAATAAGACAACTCCCCTTTGGGGAGTTTTTTCTTGTAGAATTAAAAGGAGGCAGTCTAAATATGGGAAAACGTGTACTTTTCACGTCAGAGTCAGTAACCGAAGGACATCCTGATAAAATTGCTGACCAAATTTCTGACAGTGTGCTTGATGCTATTATCGGCCAGGATCCTTGTGCCCGTGTAGCGTGTGAAACATTAATAACTACAGGGCAGGTTCATGTAGTAGGCGAGATAACTACCAAATGCTACGTGGACATTCCGAAAATTGTCCGTACAACAA
The DNA here is from genome assembly GCA_021372375.1 of Pelosinus sp. Lineage (GTDB taxonomy): Bacteria > Bacillota > Negativicutes > Propionisporales > Propionisporaceae > JAJFUN01. The sequence continues at coordinate 1,363 of JAJFUN010000025.1, forward strand.
TCAAAGATATCGGTTATACCCGCGCCAAATATGGTTTTGACGGTGAAACCTGCGGGATTTTAACTTCCATTGATGAGCAGTCACCTGATATTGCGATGGGCGTAGATAAAGCGCTGGAAGCCAAAAAGGGCGAGATGGAGGAGATTGATGCCATTGGCGCAGGCGACCAGGGGATGATGTTTGGTTATGCCACAAACGAAACGCCTGAGTATATGCCGTTGACTATTGCACTGGCGCATAAGCTTGCCAGACGGTTGGCTGAAGTACGTAAAAGCGGTGAGCTTGATTATTTGCGTCCTGATGGTAAAACTCAGGTTACCGTGGAATATGAAGACGGTAAACCGGTACGGATTGATGCCATTGTTATTTCTACCCAACATGGTCCGGAAGTAGATTTAAAAACAATTGAAAAAGATTTGATTGAAAAGGTTATTATTCCGATTGTGCCGGCTGAACTTTTAGATGAAAATACCAAGTATTACATTAATCCTACAGGACGTTTTGTAGTGGGGGGACCCCAAGGGGATGCAGGTCTTACAGGCCGTAAGATTATTGTAGATACTTATGGCGGCATGGCTCGTCATGGCGGCGGCGCTTTTTCCGGTAAGGATCCCACAAAGGTAGACCGCTCAGCGGCGTATGCTGCGCGTTATGTTGCCAAAAATGTGGTAGCTGCCGGTCTTGCCGACAAATGTGAAATTCAACTGGCGTATGCTATCGGTATTGCCCGTCCAGTGTCAATCATGGTAGAAACTTTTGGTACTGCTAAAGTAGAGGAAAGTCTAATCAGTCAATTAATTGCCAAACATTTTGACCTGCGTCCGGCCGGTATTATCAAATCACTTGATTTAAGACGGCCGATTTATCGTCAGACGGCAGCCTATGGTCATTTTGGCCGGCTTGATGTGGATTTGCCGTGGGAACATACCGATAAGGCGGAAATACTGCGCAAAGAAGCAGGACTCTAAGTTTTATAGATATATTGAGATTTTAAAGGGGACTGTATAGTCCTCTTCTTCTTTTTTGCAGATAAAATAATATAGCGATATTGAGGAATATTACTTATAATAGAGATAAAGAATAAATTAGGGGACATGGCATGGAAAAAATTGCACAAGTATGGATAAACATTCCTGTGCGCGTGCTTGACAAGACCTTCTCCTACTTGATACCTGACGCCATGGATTTTATCGACATTGGCTGGCGGGTGTTAGTGCCATTTGGTAATCGTAAGGTGGAAGGCTTTGTTGTAAGCGCAGCTAGGGAGGAGCCTAAAGCTGATTATCAGCTGAAACCCATTTTAGATGTGCTGGATACAGAAGCCTGGTTTGATGCAAATATGTTAAAGACAGCAAAATGGCTCAGCAGCTATTATTTGTGCGGTATCGTTGAAGCGATGCGATTGTTTTTGCCGGGGAAATCCGGAATCAAAAATCAGTCAGTTTACCATATTGCACCTAATATATCGCCTCAAAACAGAAATTTTTTTGCAGGCCACCGGGAAGAATACTACCAAGTTTTTGCCTATATAGAAAAAAAT
>JAJFUN010000055.1 GCA_021372375.1 Pelosinus sp.
CGCTGCCGCTAATGTAGTTTTACCGACGCCGCCTTTACCCATAGTAAATATTACTTTTTTATGTGTAGCATACATATCATCAACTAATGCACTTAACGAATACACATTTTTAATCTGTTTTATCGATTCATTCTTTCCTAGATAATTATCCGTCAACATTTTACGGATATTTTCTACTCCATATACGTTATACGCACGTAGAGGGATATAATAGATTGTAAGAGAATTAAGGCATGCAGGCATATCCGCAAGAGCTTGCTGCTGCTTTTTATACAAACTGAATGCTATATCATCTTCCGTGGTATCAAGTTCCAGCACACCGTTAATAATCATTGTTTGATTGTTAACGCCAAGTTCTTTTAACTCTTCTGAAGCCCGCTTTACTTCAAGCAGTGGAGTTTTCTCTGGTCTTGCGACAAGTATAACCGTTGTCAGCTCTTGATTCGCTAATGTAGCAACTGCACTTTTATACATTTCTTTATTGCTCTCTAGGCCTGATAATTGCCCCAAACAGGATGCACCATGCGTATTTTCGCTAATAAAATTGCTCCAGGCCGAAGGAAGCTGAAGCATTCTAAGCGTATGTCCCGTCGGAGCCGTATCAAAGATTACATGGTCATACTTACTTTTTATGCTTTCATCTGTTAGAAAACGAGAAAACTCATTAAAAGCAGCAATTTCCACCGTACAAGATCCAGATAGCTGCTCTTCCATATTGGCAATTACCGCTTCAGGTAATAATCCTTTATATGGCCCTACCACACTTTCCTTGTATTCACGAGCTGCTTCCACCGGGTCCAGATTAACAACTGTAAGATTCGGAACTTCTGGTATAGAAGTTCCTTTATTATTAAGTTCCACGCCAAATACATCCTGTAAGTTGGAAGCCGGATCTGAACTAATCAGCATGACTTTTTTACCGCTATCTGAGAGGTCAACAGCTGTCGCACAAGCTGCGGATGTCTTGCCAACCCCGCCTTTGCCTGTAAAAAAGAAATATTTTGTAAGATTTACACGCGAAGGCTTATAGCATTGATACAAATTGCCTTTCTTTGCCATGTTAGCAGCACCCGCCATCAGAGCAGCAACATCCCTTCTTTTTAAGCTTAAAAGCTACCTTGATGCCGGTCCATTCTGTGAATTCTTCATTGCTGGGATAAGTTTTCGTTTTTGCTGGCTCACCATCCACTAAAGTAATTGGCAATATTTCAGGTCCATATTGTTTTAAATAATCATTAATTAATTGATTTTCCACGAAAGCATTTGGTTGACTAGCTAGATTATAACGGGTTATTCCCGCGCCTTTGCGGTTTAGTGTTTCAATTACAGTCGCAACTCTAAGCAGTTCTTTATCAACGCTTGCTCCGCAAACCCCTGTAGAACAGCACATTGCTGGGTCATACATAACGATTGTTTTCATTCTATCACTCTCCATAATATGTTTATCTGTTTTACTATATGATTATATGCGCTTTTACTCATAGACGTGACTCAAGTTATCTCACACCGGCTCGTATCCGACCAACAAGATCATCCATTTTGGCTTTTATAGTATTTCTGATTACCCTAAACTCTTTATCGTCTTTTCCTGACGGGTCTTCAAGTCCCCAATCCTCACGATGCATACATGGTAAAAACGGGCACTGTACATTACAGCCCATAGTGATTACAATATCAACTTTAGGGATATCCTGAAGAAGCTTGGGTTTCTGGCCTAACTCCATATCTATGCCAATTTCTTTCATAATTCGCACAGCATCCTGATTAATACAATCCCGCTCTTCTGTCCCGGCAGAAAAACACTCAAACACATTAAGTCCCATCACTTTGCCGAAGGCTTCCGCCATCTGCGATCGGCACGAATTATGAACACAAATAAAGGCGACCTTTTTCATTATTTCACTCCTTATTAAAATCGCTGCATTTTTTTATGTTAGTTTCATCAAATACATACTCTTTACGCGCTCCGGCCAGCAAACTTTCTAAAAAAGAGTATTCTTTATAAACACTCTCAGGAATGCTGTAATGCACCCACTGCGCCCTCTTTTCCGCAACAATTAAACCGGCCATTCTTAACTTGTTGAGATGCTTAGAGGTTGCCGACTGAGTTATAGTAAGTACCTGTTCAATTTCACACACGCATTTTGCACCGGTTTGCAGATAGCACAAAATGGCCAGCCTGTTGTCATCCGCCAGCGCCTTTATTACATCAACGTATTTCATATTTCACCTGCTTTATAGTTGTATATTCCCATATTGGAATATACTTATATTATATGCGTAATGTACGAAAAGTGCAACGCAACAATACAGTTGTTTGCATATTTCTTTCCATACTAAAAATCACTAAGCCCTATGCTATTCTTTTGCAATACTATATCCCCCATCAACTGGAATAGCTGAACCAGTAATATACTTGGCTGATTCAGATAATAAGAATACTACCGCGTTTGCTATATCCTCTGCTTGTGCAAATCTACCAAGCGGAATTAACCCTATTCGCTTTGATACTGCCGCTGTATTTATCATATGCCGCTTTAAACCATCTGTAAGGGTTCGTCCTGGCTCGATAGCATTTACATTAATATTATAAGGAGCTAATTCCACTGCCATCGCTTTTGTAAGCATTCGAATTCCCGCTTTTGCGGTAGCATATGGCAGCATTCCTCTTCCAACTAGGCTTGCTCTCATACATCCGATATTGACGATACTACCCTGGCAACTATTGCTAACCATCCATTTACTTACCGCCTGTCCCCACAAAAATGCCCCCTTTAAATTAACAGCCATGGATCTATCCCATTGTTCTTCCGTCATTTCCAGAAAATCCATTTTTTCAATTAAACCGACATTCGAAACCAAGGCATCCACGCAATCAAATTTTGTAATACATTGATTTAACGCTTCCTCAACATCTCTTTTATGCGTTACATCGCCACAAAAATAGTCTACATAGCCAACAGGCATACTTTGGGCAACTCGCACAAGTTCTTTTTCATTTTTATCAAACATAAATACACAATAGTTATTATTTACTAAGTTTGCTGCAATTGCCTTCCCCATCCCAGCAGCAGCACCTGTTACTATGACTACTTTTTTCTTACAGCTCAACATTTTAATCGCCTCATAAAATATAATTAGGTAACTATTCCCTATTAAGTTTACACTTTCCTCTAACAATTGGTAAAATATTTTAGATATCCTGTAATTAATTACCGCCTGATTATTTTCCGTTTTTTTGTGACCATTTACATTTATATTCGTCTTTTTATATAGGTGAAAATATTCTTTTAGGAGGGATCATTTTAAATAGAAAAACACGATTATAGAAAGTATAAATTTGACTTTCGGCTTTTAACCAAGTATAGTTCTGGTAAAAGTTTATAATATTTTGATTTTCATTAAAGAAGGTGACTTTGTGAAAGAAAGTCTAAATTCCATTTGGAATAATCATAGAGTAGAATTGCTGAATTATATCAAAACTAAAGTAAGTGATGATTATGCCGCTGAAGATATACTTCAGGAAGTATTTATAAAAATATATAAAAATATTGACCAATTAGAAAATCCCCATAGCCTTAAACCTTGGCTTTATCGCATTACCAATAATACGATTATTGACTTTTACAGAAAAAGCAATCCGCTTATTTATTCAGATGAAATCGGATATCAATCAGTAATTGAAGAAAGGCCTGTTAATATAAACCAAGAAGTAGCTACCTGCCTGAAATCATTTTTGTATAAACTCCCAGATAAATATCGAGAACCTTTGGAACTATTTGAATTTAACGGCATGAAACACAAAGAAATAGCTAAAAAACTAAACTTATCCCTATCGGGATCGAAGACTCGAATTCTAAGAGCTAAAGAAAGACTGAAAGAGTTGCTTATTGAGTGCTGTCAATTTGAAACTGATAGCTACGGCAATATCCTAGATTATAGACAAAAGAAAAACAGCAAATAATGCTTGAATAACAACCTACGACACAAAGCTGATGTTTTTTTGCGACCTTTCACCTAGAAATTCGTCTTAATATTACGAAAGAAAAAATTCAAGTACTTAGGAGGTATTATGTTGACTGAAAAGGAAGAGATTAGGGATTACATTCGAAAAAAATATGCAAAAGTCGCCTTAAAAGGATCAAACGGCAACAGTTGTGGCTGTAACTGTGGATGTAACGACAAGCCACAAGACGTCAAGCACATCGCCGCAACTGTTGGTTATACAGAAAATGATATTACTAATGTGCCGCAAGAAGCCAACATGGGATTAGGCTGTGGGAATCCTGTTGCAATTGCAAGTCTTCGTGAAGGTGAGACTGTTCTTGATTTAGGCTGTGGCGGTGGTTTTGATTGTTTTTTGGCAAGAAATCGGGTAAAAGAAAAGGGCTATGTCATCGGAGTAGATATGACTCCTGAAATGATTCAACTTGCCCGCAGAAACTTAGAAGCAAATGGCTATACCAATATGGATTTTAGACTTGGCGAAATTGAACACTTGCCTGTTGCCGATCAATCCGTCGATGTTATTATCTCCAACTGCGTTGTTAACCTATCCGTAGAAAAAGAGCAAGTATTTAAAGAAGCTTACAGGGTTCTTAAATCAAGCGGAAGGCTAGCAATCTCAGACGTTGTTGCAACTGCAGAATTGCCGGAACAAATTAAGCTTGATTTAAAAATGATAGCAGGATGCATAGCGGGCGCCGAATACATAAATGACATAAAAGTTATGCTGGAAAACGCAGGTTTCAAAAAGGTTCAAATGATGCCTAAAGATAACAGCAACGAGATAGTCAAAACATGGGTACCAGACAAGGGTATTGAAGAATTTGTGGCATCATATATTATTGAAGCAAGAAAACAATGACCTTAGCATTTATTTCCGAAAAACGTAAAATTTCTGCGCACATATCCAACAATGTGTAATTTATGTATGTGTTGCTGCCAAAGCAACAAAGCACCGTTAGCAGCACGTCTAAATAAGTGTCCAACAAT